>JALOOL010000277.1 GCA_025454425.1 Hydrococcus sp. Prado102
AAAACTTGTACCTCACGAACGTGAGAACCGCTATATATATGACCGATAAATTTGGGTTTCAATCCTTACAATTTAAGTAATGTCTCAAATCTTATATCGAATTCAATCTGCCTCACCAGACATTATAATTTGCTCTTTTAAAATTCTTTCAATTATCGAGCCATTTTTCTTATAGCGTTTCTCACTCAAGTGAAGTACAAAGCGTGAGGTACAGTGAGGCGTGTCGCGTACCTCACTGTACCTCGCTAGTATGAGAAGTGCTATATTATCTTCTCTTTTTAGATAAGATTCATCTTGAAAATAAATTAAATGATACTTTCCAAGAATTTCATTGATGCGATTAGAAATCCAATGCCAACAAATTATAGGCAAAGCTTGTTTGCTAGGTTGCCGTAACAAAAATCGAAGTAAGCGAAACTTATAGGTTAACGAGCCGTCAAATTCTGTCAATTCTAGCTTTTTATGCGATACTTCTTCCACTCTAATTATTGTGCCAATCGCATCGGTTAGTCCAGCAGTCTTCAATGGCTTGTCTATCTGAGTGCATAGCCAATCAAATTCTGACCAGTAATCTATCCAATATGGTATCTTTCCTTGGTTATTGTTTATTTTTTTTAAACGATCGACACATTTTTGGATCGTCACTGTAATTAATTTTGATTTTTTTCTTGACAGAAATGCCAAATTATTGCCAAGAGAAATAAATTTAATACTTTTATGAGAAGAGCTTAAAGCAGAACCGATCGCATCGGCACCTATTAATACTCCAAAACTATGAGCGATTACGATCGCTTCAGTATAATCTGGATCTAAAACTACAGCATTAAGTACTTTTAATGCTCTATTTCTCATTTTAATTCTTAAATCTTCTGATTCTAGGTAGTTTTTAGCGAATTTTGCTATTTCTATACCGAATGCGATCGCAGGAAAAAATAAAACCGATCCGATCCAGAATAAAACTAAGATCGCAAGCAGTAAATGTTGCCAAAAATTGGGTTCGCGAGGAAAAATACTATTAAAAAAACACTTGATATCTGCTGCTATAACTGCTAAAAAATTAATTGAGGAACCGTTTAAAGTATCAGCCAGCGATACGAGCAGAACCGATAAAGTTAAGCCATACCAAAAAATAAAAATTAATGATGGTACTAACAATCCCCAAGCCAAAGTTTTATAATCCAAAAAATTTTGCTTTTTTCTGGATTTCAACCAAGTGCGATCGGGGTTTAACCAATAAAATAATAAGCCAATACTAGAAAATAAGTTAATCCATTCATTAAAAGATATGCGCGATATTTCTTCAGAGTAGTCTAAGTTATAAATATCTACCAAACATTGTTCGAGTTTGATTTGCCCGATCGCCAAATCGTCTTTTGTTTTAAGTTCCTCCCATGACTGAAATCCGTTTTCTTCTTTTTGTAACTTATCTAAGACAAGGTTATATAAACCTCTATAAAAACCAGGAATTAAAATAATTGCTTTTTTAGATTCTTTAGATTCATCAACCATTTGATATCAATTAGCTAAATGCCTGCTACAAATCGATACATAGAAAGCCAAATTCAATGGATGGATGTGTAGCAAGGTTTTTTCTATTTGATATAACTTCTCCGAATTTATATTTAAACCCATCACTTGCTACGCTACTTACCCAATAGGAATGCCTTTCGCTTTGTCGTCATCGATAATTTCTTACCATCTTTAGGTTTCTCCTTTTTGGAGCGCACCATCTCGATCTGAAAAAATAACTCAAAAACTTGAGGAACTTGTGAGGCAGCAAGTATTTATTGTTGAGAAACTAACCAGAATTTTGACGCGATCGCCTAATTTCCTCACAAATTCTTTAACATTATTTTTTAAACTCAAGACATAACCAAAAGAGCGATCGAGGCAATAATTATGTCTAATTCGGCTCGATACGACGCAATAGTTATCGGTTCTGGCATCGGTGGATTAACAGTTGCCGCTATTCTTTCAAAGCTCAATCGCAAAAAAGTTCTCATATTAAGCTGATGTGCATTTAAATTGGTTACTGAATTTAGGGAGTAGGGAGTAGGCAGCAGGGAGTAGGCATCGTTTTTAAGTGCTGAAAGGATTTGAGTTATTGAACAGTTTAAACGCTTAACAGCTTAGAACAACAAAATGTTGTTGGTGGATACACGCACGAATTTGAAAGATAAGGCAAATTTAAATGGGATGTAGGAGTCCATTCAGATAAACACGAGCTATTAAAGATTGGGCGATCGCAGATATTTCAAGGAGTTGGAGAGTTTATGAAAGCAGCAGCAGTTATGACCAATAATGTCGTTACTATTTGCGATTCGGCAACCGTTGCCGAGGCAGCGAAACTGATGAAGGGCAAGGGATTGAAGGCTTTAATCGTCACTCCTAACGATGAAGGAGATGCTTATGGCATCGTCACCGAGACGGATATCGCCTACAAAATCGTTGCCTTTGGGCAAGATCCCGAACGAGTGCGCGTCAATGAAATTATGACGAAGCCTTGTATCGTCGTCAATCCCAATCTCGATGTGGAATACGTCGTGCAGTTATTTGCTCGAACTGGCATTCGCATTGCTCCCGTCATTCAAGGCAAACTGTTGGGTATCGTTTCGATAAATGACATCCTCAACAAAAGTAATTTTGTCGAACAACTGCAATATTTATTGCTAGAAAAAATTATTCGAGATGCGATCGCGAATGCCCGCGATATTTGTGCTAAAAAAGGGATTAAAAGCTCAGAATGCGCTGTAGCCTGGGATCTTGTCGAAGAATTGCAAGCAGAAGCAGCACGTCAAAAAGTAGCAAAACTGCCTCAAACAGCTTTTGAAGAATATGGTCAAGAATATCCAGAAGCGATGGAAGCAGGAATTTTAGAGCAATGGTGTAGTGGATAGAGGTTACACTGACAGGGGTATTAGGCGAAGGAATCGCACAAATTAATCAACCCGCAGTCGGTTGGGTTGAAGCAGTTATGCTCTTGACAAACTGCGATGTGTTTCTAAAGCGCGATCGCTTGCGATTGTTAAGATATTTTAGAGAAGAGGGATGGATTGAAGGAAAATAAAGTACTTCTTGGTTCTAGCGCTCGCTTGAAACTCCAATTTAACAATACCTCTAAGAGGGATAATAGAAGTAGAGGATAGAGTTCAGTTATCTCTATCTGAGGAGGCGTTCGGGATGCTGCAAAACGCCCGCTATTCCATCGACGATATCAAAGAAGAAGCTCGCCAACTCGTGCGGCAAGGTCGAGTAGATCGGCAGCAGCGAATTTATACTCTCTGTGAATTTTTGCCTTCTGGTGAATGGTATTGCATTGAGTGCGAATTAGAGAGAAATGACTTCTTACCAAGAGATCGCATTATTGACTTGCTTGGGGCTGAAGAGTGGCAAGAAGACTGAAGAGCTTATTGTACGATCGGTTTTGACGGCTCCTCACAGTTTCCTCAAAATTTTTGTCTATTTTTTAAGATAAATTCCCTAACGCTAGTTCATAGCAATTTTGCTGTCGGGTTAGCCGCACTAAAAAGCAAAGGCGATATGATACGAAATCGTCACAAAAGATCGACCCTTTACTCAGATACCGCCGCACCTCCTGGGGTAAGCTTTCACGTACATGAGATTACTAAGGTGTATCGTATGGGCGAAGTCGAAGTTTATGCCTTGCGATCGCTCGATTTGGATCTCTACGACGGGGAATTTGTCGTCATTTTAGGTCCCTCTGGAAGTGGCAAATCGACGCTGCTTAACATTCTCGGCGGTCTGGACGTACCGAGTAGCGGTCATATTTTTTTTCACGATCGCGATCTTACCCATGCTAGCGATGCCGAACTAACGCGCTTCCGACGCGACTGTGTGGGTTTCGTGTTTCAGTTCTACAACCTCATCCCCAGCTTGACGGCGCGGGAAAATGTCGCCCTCGTCACTGAAATCGCCCGCTCTCCCATGCGTCCGCAAGATGCGCTAGAACTGGTAGGATTAGGCGATCGCTTAGACCATTTTCCCTCGCAAATGTCTGGCGGCGAACAACAACGAGTCGCGATCGCGCGTGCCATCGCCAAACGCCCAGAAGTCTTGCTCTGCGACGAACCGACTGGAGCGCTAGACTTTCAAACCGGAAAGCTCGTCTTGGAGGCATTAGAACGGGTCAATCGCGAATTGGGCACGACTACCGCCGTCATCACGCACAATGCAGGGATTGCAGCGATGGCGGATCGGGTGGTAATGATGCGAAGTGGCGAAATTATCCGCATCGATCGCAATGAGAAAAAGGTATCACCCGCACAGTTGGAGTGGTAAATGAAGCAATTACCTCAACAGCTACCAGATAGCCCCAATAATCGTCGCCAACAAAGCGATGGGATCGATCGCGTTGCCAAGCGCTCGCCCAAACTTCCCTTCAAGCAGTTAGTTTATATTGCACTCGGTATCGGCATCGTACTGCTTATCGTTACAGTGTTTCGTCCTGCCCCTATTTTGGTAGATGTTGGAACAGTTCGACGGGGCGAACTCCAGGTGAGTGTCGATGCAGAAGGCAAAACGCGCGTGCGCGATCGCTTTACCATTGCGGCGGGTACTGACGGGCATTTAGAGCGAATTCTCCTCGACGAAGGCGATATAGTACGAGCAGGAGAAATCGTTGCTCGTATCGATCCCTTGCCATTGAATGCCTCAGTCGAAGAAGCTTTGGCACGACTGGCGGAATGGAAAGCAGAAAGGGCAGGTGTAGCAACGCAACGACCGAAACCGGAAACCCTAGAACAAGCTCGCGATCGCATTCAAGCGGCACAGGCAAAACAACGATTGGCACAAGCGAGAGTAATACAAGCAAGGGCGGATTTGGAACAGGCAAAACGCGATCGCGAGCGATCGCAATATTTAGAAGCAAGGGGAGCAATTCCGCGTAAAGATCGGGAACTGGCAGAACTAAACGAGATTACCAAAGCAAAACAATTAAAATCTGATATTTTAGCCGCCAACGCCGAGGCATCTGAGGTGAAAGTAGCCCAAGCTGCACTCGCCGTCCTGCAAAAAGAACAAACCGATCCCGACTATCTGCTCAAAGTTTACGATGCCCGCATCGCCAGTACCGAAGCAGAACTTTCTAAACTGCGCGATGAAGCGGCTCGTACTAACATCTATTCTCCTGCGAGCGGGCAAGTCTTGCGCATTCATCAAAAAAGCGCCCAGTTCGTCACCGATGGCACGCCTTTACTCGAAATTGGCAATCCCAAACAGCTAGAACTGGTTATCGACGTTCTTTCCGCCGATGCGATGAAGATTAAACCAGGAAATGCGATCGCGATCGACTTGGGAAGCGAGGTGAAACCCCTGCTGGCAAAAGTTCGCCGGATCGAACCATCCGCATTTATGAAGGTATCGGCGCTAGGCGTAGAAGAACAGCGAGTCAACATCATCGGCGATTTTATCGATTCGTCTGCCTCCTTTGGCGATGCCTATCGCGTTGAAGTCCGCATTGTCGTCTGGGAAGGTAAAAATGTCCTCAAAGCACCACTGAGCGCGTTATTTCGCTGCCAACAATCTGATTGGTGTGCTTTTGTCGTTGAGAATGGCAGAGCAATTCGACGAGAAATTGCGATCGCGCATCGCAACGAGTTTGAAGCAGAGATTCGACAGGGACTTAAAGAAGGCGAAACGATTATTCTACATCCCACCGAACAAATCGACGCAGGAAAGCGCGTTACTTTTTGATGGATCGATTAGCCGTCACTAACCAGAACGAACTCGTTTCCGAACTGCGATTACGAGTGTTGGTGTATTATCATAAAATCCATCACAAGTTAGAATAAGTGACTATTCCGGCTCAAATTGCCGCCTTAATTGAGCAAATAAATCAAAATCTAGCCCAAATAGAAATAGAAGCAACAGAAGGACTCAATTTCTCTAGAGCAATTTTAGATCGATTTCCCAATAATGCTAAAATAATTCAGTTTTTTGCCTCTTTTAATAACGCTATATTATTTGTAGAACTTCAAAGGAGAAGGATTATAAGTATTGTTCAAAATTTTTCAACAACTGATACGACAACAGAAGCAGAAATTCAAGAAGTTGGAGAAGATTTGTCAGAAGAACTGGGTAGAGTTATAGAAACTAAACTATTAATTCATAATCTTAAACAGCGTTTGGAGGAATTATTATGACTCAACCTTCTTTAGATAGGCATAAACTTGCTCAATTGGAGGAATTAGTAGAACTGGCTAAAGAGATAGAGGAAAAACTTCGCATCTACAATCGGGAATCTCAAAGAATAGCAGAAAAATGGCAAGATAGAGCGGATAAAAACCACAAATCCCTTAATGCTTTAGAAGATGGCTAGAATAACGGTAAAAATAGGAAAGCGCCTTGTCATGCGTCAATCTTCACAGATTCCTCGCAGTTTTTCTCTAACGGCAACTGGAGCTTTATTCAATGAAACCGAATTTTACAGAAATGACTGTCTCTGAACTTCGCGCTTATGTTTTAGAACATCGAGAAGATGATGAAGCTATTCGCGCCTTATTTCATCATCCCAGTCTCCAATGGGTGACAATGCCACCGATGTTTACTGAAGATGGTCAACCCATTGAAGAGAATATTCGTCAAGCAGAAAAAACGTTGCGTCAACATTTCGAGCAAGAAAATAAATAGAGAAGAGATTTCAGGAAGGCATTTTGTCATGCATCAATCTTCACAGATTCCTCAAAGTCTTTCTCTAAACTTAAAGAGCGATCGCATTAAAAACCTCTTGAATCATCTATGCAAGCGCTCGACAAGAAATTAGTGCGAGATTTATTGCACCTATGGGGACAGGTACTCGCGATCGCGTTGATTGTCGCCTGCGGGATTGCCAGTTTTGTTGCCATGCAGAGCGCCTACGAATCGTTGCAACTATCCCAGACGACCTACTACGAACAATATCGTTTCGCTCAGGTATTCGGACAACTCAAGCGGGCACCAGAATCTTTAGTCGAGCGAATTGAGGCAATTCCAGGCGTAGCAAGGGTACAGACGCGGGCGATCGTTGATGTAACCCTCGACATTCCAGGACGCAAGGAGCCAGTAACGGGGCGACTGGTGTCGATTCGGGAGCGACAAACGCCCATACTCAATGACATCTATATTCGCCAAGGACGCTACATTGAAGCGGGACGACGCGATGAGGTGTTGATAAGCGAAGCCTTTGCTAAGGCGAACCATCTAGCGCTAGGCGATAGGCTGGGAGCGATAATTAACGGACGATGGCAGAAATTACGCATCGTTGGGTTAGCAATGTCGCCAGAATACGTTTATGAAATTCGTTCTGGCGATCTACTGCCCGACAATCGCAGCTTTGGCGTATTGTGGATGGGACGGAAGGCGTTAGGCACTGCCTTCAACATGGATGGAGCATTTAATGATGTTGCCTTGTCCTTAATGCCCGGAACCAATACGGCTGGCGTTATTTTTCAGTTAGATCGGCTGTTAGAACCGTATGGCGGTTTGGGAGCTTACGATCGCGAAGACCAAGTTTCCAATCGTTTCTTGTCGGATGAAATCATTCAATTACGCGCCCAAGCCCGCATTATTCCGGCTATATTTCTCGGTATCGGGGCATTTTTGTTACATATTTTACTCGCCCGCGCGATCGCGATGCAACGCGACCAAATTGCCGTATTAAAAGCATTTGGCTATAGCAATCGGGCGATTGGCTGGCATTTTTTGAAATTCGTCCTCGCGATCGCGAGTTTTGGAGCTATTATCGGCACGGGTGCGGGGCTGTGGTTAGGTTCGGCGCTAACGCAGGTTTACACTCATTTTTATCAATTTCCCCTACTCAGATACGAAGTGAGTCTGACGACTATTGCAGGCGCGATCGCCGCTATATGTTACGTAGCGGCAAGCTTAGGCGCATTTGATGCCGTGCGGCGAGTCGTTGTCCTGCCTCCCGCAGAAGCGATGCGTCCAGAACCGCCTGCCCGCTTTCGTCGCACTCTAATCGAGCGGTTGGGATTGCAAGCTTGGCTTTCTCCCGTAGGACGGATTATCTTACGCAACTTGGAACGCAAGCCAATTCAGGCAATTTTATCGATTTTGGGCATTGCTTTAGCAGTTGCTATGCTGGTTTCCGGTCGCTATGCCCAAGATGTCATGAATTATCTCATTGACGTGCAGTTTCAGCGCGTACAGCGCGACGATGCGACGATTGTCTTTAACGAACCGCGTCCTACTCGCACCCGTTACGAGGTGGAACATCTGCCAGGGGTTTTGTATGCCGAACCTTTCCGCAGCGTAGCAGCCCGACTGCGCTTCGAGCATCGCAGCCATAAGGTCGGCATTATGGGACTCAATCCAACAGGCGAGTTGCGCCAATTGCTCGATCGCAATCTTAATAAAGTGAACTTGCCATTAGATGGCATATTACTGACAACTAAACTGGCAGAGATTCTCAACGTTAAACCGGGTGAGAGGTTGGCAGTGGAGGTACTGGAAGGAGAAAGACCCGTTCGCCAAGTTCCCGTTGTCGGACTGGTGGATGAATTGGTCGGTCTTGCTGCATATATGGACGTTCGCGCTCTCAATCGCCTGATGCGGGAGGATAGTACGATTTCCGGCGCTTTTTTAGCAGTGGACGATCGCCAACTCGATCGCCTCTACAGTCAACTCAAACAAACACCAGCCGTAACAAGCGTTGCACTCCGCCAAGCTACTATCGATCGCTTCGAGAAGACGATTGCTCAGAGTCGGGCAGTGGTAATGACCATCCAGGTTGTTTTTGCTTGTATTATCGCCTTTGGAGTTGTATACAATGCCGCCCGCATCGCCCTTTCCGAACGCGGTCGCGAACTGGCGACCCTACGCATTATCGGTTTTTCGCGCTGGCAAGTTGCTGTGGTTCTTTTGGGCGAACAGGTAATTTTGACAATCGCGGCGATTCCCATTGGTTTCGCGATGGGATATGGGATTGCTGCGTTGTTATCGCTGGCATACAATACCGAACTTTACCGCCTTCCTTTGATTGTAACGAAGGCTAGTTATATCTTTGCGTTTATTGTCATTGCGATCGCCGCGATCGTTTCTGGTCTTATCGTTCGTCGTCATCTCGATCGCCTCGATCTTATTGCCGTTCTTAAGACTAGAGAATGATATTCTTAAAGTGACGGATGGATGCGATCGCGAGAATTGAGTTTAATTATGCGATCGGGTTTTGAGAAGGTTGGAGAATGAACTTCGTGATGGGGATGACGTTCGCTCTTGGCTCCAGGGTTACCAATTTCATAAGCAAGGACTTTGGCTTCCCAATCCATTCTTTACATGACAATAAGTTTTCAAAAATATTCCAACAAATCCTCACGCATTCCTCACATTTGTTTCCTAAAGTTAGGTTTATCCGATTCAAAGTTCTGTTTATAAGACCTAGCCAGCTTAATCTTTATTAACTTAAAAAATCGTCAAAAAAGTTTAAAAAATATTATACTGAGCGAGGTGAATATTATGTTCGATCGCTTCATTCATTTTTTACAGTTAGAGTTAGCAATTCCGGCAGATGCGATCGCATTGGGCATCAAAACGGGCGAACGCGACCCCGATCGCTTTGCAACGATCCTCCTGCAATATGGGCTGCTGACCATAGACCAGTTAGAAAAAGTATTAGATTGGTTAGACGAGCCTTAAACGATATGACTGAGAAATCGTTTGGAAAAACGAGAAGGCGAATCGCGATCGCGGGTGCAGCAGGACGAGATTTTCACAACTTCAATATGGTCTATCGAGATAATGACCAATTTGAAGTCGTAGCTTTTACCGCCACCCAAATTGCAGGGATTGCCAACCGCCACTATCCGCCATCGCTAGCGGGATCGCTTTATCCCGAAGGAATTCCCATTGTTTCTGAAGCACAACTAGAAACGATCTGCCGACAAGAAAAGATCGAGCAGGTTGTTTTTTCCTACAGCGATGTAACTCACGCCCAAGTCATGCACCTCGCCTCGCGGGTATTAGCAGCAGGAGCGGATTTTCTGCTGCTTGGCCCGGAACATACAATGCTTAAGACAAACGTCCCCGCGATCGCGATTTCCGCCGTGCGGACGGGTTGCGGTAAGTCCCAGACGACGCGATGGCTATCGAAACTACTGCGACAGAGAGGGTTGCGAGTTGCCGTCATTCGCCATCCCATGCCTTATGGAGATTTAGAACGCCAGATCGTCCAGCGTTTTGCCACCGTTGCCGACTTAGATGCGACAGGTTGTACCGTCGAAGAACGGGAGGAATACGAACCCCATCTAGCCGCAGGCAACATCGTTTATGCTGGAGTTGACTACCAACTTATCGTTGCTAAAGCCCAACAAGAAGCCGACCTCATTCTCTGGGACGGCGGCAACAACGATTTTCCCTTTATACGACCCGATTTACATATTGTATTAGTCGATCCGTTGCGTCCGGGACACGAAACCACCCACCATCCAGGAGAAGTAGTATTGCGGATGGCAGATATCGTCGTCGTGGCAAAAGTCGATGCGGCTGCCGATGCAGACATCCAAAAAGTCATTGAAACGGTACGCCAAGTCAATCCCAAAGCCATTATCGTGCGGGGAAAATCGCCCATTGAGTTAGACCATCCAGAAATGGTACGCGATCGCCGCGTATTGGTCGTTGAAGACGGTCCTACGACTACACACGGGGGAATGCCTTACGGGGCTGGCTATATCGCTGCTACTCGCGCCAAACCAGCAGAAATCATCGATCCGCGTCGTTTTGCCGTGCCGGAAATTGCCGCCATCTACAAGCAATATCCTCATATTGGCTCGGTTCTTCCCGCGATGGGATATTTCCCCAAACAGCTTGAAGCGCTACAGGAAACGATTAACCGCGCCGATGCCGATATCGTAGTATCGGGTACGCCAATCGACCTTGCTGCCTCGATCGCGGTTAATAAGCCCGTAGTACGCGCTCGTTACGAATATGCCGAAGCAGACGAACCCGAACTCGCTTATCAGATCGAGCAATTTCTCGCCCGTCGGGAGATGTAACGATGCGAATAGTTATTGCTTTAGGGGGAAATGCCCTGCTCAAACGCGGACAGCCGTTGGATGTCGAGATAGAACGTCAAAACGTTCGCGTCGCCGCAACTGCGATCGCGCAAATCGCACGGGAGCATCAAGTCGTCGTCACGCACGGCAATGGACCCCAGGTGGGACTGTTGGCATTGCAAGCCGAAGCTTACAAGCAAGTGCGTCCCTATCCCCTCATTGCAATTTATTAAGACCCTGTAAAAAAATTCAGAGTGAGAATACTTTAAAACTGGTGTAAACAAGGTGAAATGGTTGCCTAGTAAGACTTTTTTAAGGTCTTCAAAACCTGATGTCGAGGGTTCGAGTCCCTTCAGGGCGCGTCAAGCCCAAACCTTTAACTCATAAGGGTTTGGGCTTTGTTATTTTTGGAATTGATACCAAATCCGGTTAACCCTCACCCCCAACCCCTCTCCCACGCGAGAGGGGAGCCGAAGGCGGGGTGAGGGCTTTTCGATTGGGGGACGATCGGAACCGGATTTGGTATGATTCGCGATCGCCAGAAATTTAGTACAAATATATGCAACGATTTTAGGTCATCTTGGGTCACGTTGGTTCTAAGAGTGGGTAAAAATCCAAGAATACAGAAATTGAAATTGTCGTGGTAGATGTAGTAAAACCTGAAATAGAAAGACCGAAAAAAAGCGAATGCGTAATTCTGAGGTTTCCTTGGAATGAAAGACGCGCTCAAGACAACAGAAAGCTTACTAGACAACGTTAATATTTATAATTAGCAACTTGCGTTAATACATCTGAGATAGCTTTTTGAATAACTTTCTTTTGTTCTTCATCGTAACCCCAACGTTTTAAAAAGGCTTGATATTCTCCTTCTCCAGTGGCAGCACTTTTTGATAATTCCTTAAGCTTATTAGCAATTAAATCCGAATGCAATTGTTTAATTAAATACGCAGTTCGTTGGCGAACGCTATCGGAACCTTTGGCAGATTCTTCATCCTTGTTGCGACGATGAGCAATTGCCATTGCTGATGACATAGCAAGATTTTTAACTAATAATTCATCAACAATTTCTGGAGAAGTTTTTAAGGCTTCAATTACACCATTAGAAGGATTATCGGCAAGAGTGCGATCGTCCGTTAGATAGGTGACAAAAAAACCTCTCGCACCATTTTCTGTTTTGACAAGAGAAGTAATCGTTGCTTGGATTTCTTTCTCTTCTAACTCATCTGTTGAAAGATTATTTAAGAATGATTGAGTCAGCGCGATCGCATCTTCAAAGGTTATTGATTCGGGAACTTGCAAATTCATAATTTTTACTCAAAATACTAATATAACTTATTCAACTAGACGATCGGATGTTTTTTTCCAGCGTCTGACGCAAGGAGACAACGTAATTAAATCTTCTATATTAGTTTGCATAGTTTTGCAAATTTGATTGAGAGGCAGATCGTTAAAATCGCAGCCAAAAGGATTTTCTATTTCAATACCAATTTCTTCAATTCCAAATACTGTAAAACTAACTATAGCTACTACGAGAGCCGTCAACAAATGGAAATGATTTACTAGTTGAAAAGGAAGAATAAAACAATAAATAAACAATAATTGCTTTAAGTGAATTGAATAAGCTAAGGGAATTGGTGTTTTTAAAATGCGCTCGCAAATTCCTAAAACTTCTACCATTGTATCTAATAATTTTAACATATTAGTTAATTGATAGACATTGACGTAGCCTTTATCGCATTGTTGTTGTAAATAATCACCAATCCAGAAAGCAATTTCTAGAGGAGGATTATTCATTGTTTTAAGTTTTTCATATCGCTCTAACGATAGAAAAGGTGCTAATTCTTGCTCGACGGGTTCGGAGCGTAAATGTAGTTTTGTGGCAATTGCAAAAGCAACTAATAAACGCAACGTCTCAATTTTTTCTTTTCTATCTTCTGGACATTCTTCTTCAATAGTTGTCCAAATTGTTCGAGAAAAATTACGGACGGTATTGATTAAAGTTCCCCAAGCTTTGCGACCTTCCCAATAGCGCTCATAGGCTGTATTTGTCCTAAAAACTAATAGCAAACTCAAAATAATACTAGGAATGAGCTTATCAATATCTATAGCTACTTGAAATCCTAACGCATCAAATAAAGAAACAAAAAAGCTAAATATTGCACTCAAAAGAACTCTTGGAAAAATAGAAGGAATAACAGATCCTCGCAATTGTAAGAGAATCCGAAACCATGCTCGTCTATCTAAATCTTGGCGATCGCGTTGTATTCTTTTGACCATTTTGCTATTAAATTATATGGTTAAACTTTTATTATTAAAAACAATCCAACCGCGATGGTTACACAGCCAGCAACAGTGTTTATTACTTTGTTTATTTTAGACCCAATTAGTAATCTAACTCTATCCGCCATGAAAGCATAAGCAAGTTTTACACCGCCTACTGCTACTGTAGTAATTGCTAGAATGATGAGGGTATCTAAATAAGATATTTTAGAAAGATCGAGAAAAGCTGGGAAAAAACCAAGATAAAATAAGCTTGCTTTTTGGTCGCCCAAGGTAATAAACAGTCCAGTCAAAAAACTGGACATTAAAGAGGATTTAACAACAGCTTCCGTCTTTATATCCTTTGATTTTGACCTCAATAGCCCTGTTCCCAACAAGATAAGATAAGCCCCACCAAGATATTTTATTAGAAAAAATAGACTTCCCATTATTTGGGCAAGAAGTGATAAACCCCAAATAGCTATGATTATGAAAATGACATCGCCAACCACTATCCCTATTGTTGTGAAGACACCATGAATAAATCCAAATGTAGCTGATTTTGTGGAAACAGCTAATACGCTAATACTGGGAACAGCAGCTAGAACAACCATAGCACTGAATAATGCAACAATACTGTTAAATGTTATATTGCTTTGCATAGGCAAATATCTTAATAATTTTATTGCTTCAAATTAAAGCATCGTATTTAATAAACCTTCAAATTAGCAAACAAACTTTTCCAATCAATCGAGTTAGCTATTGCTTCTTCTTCTCTAACCTCAAAAGTTTTATTAGATGCTTCAGGAATTGTTAGTGCTTGGATACATAATTTGGCGATCGCGTCTCTACTAACTTGACCTCTCATATTATCGCCTTGGTCGAATACTAAAACTTTATCGCCTGGTTTTTCGGTTAGCGCGCAAGGTCTAATAATTGTATAATTAATACCACTTTGACGAACCACTTCTTCTCCTCTTAATTTCCAAGTTAAAATTCCTCCTAATTGGTCGTTGAGACGGACTGCGGGCGGTTCTTCTTCTAAATTTAAACCTGGTCGTCCGGGACGAGTAACCCCAGCCGAACTAATCATCACAAATTGCGGCGTTATCCGATCTCTATAAGCTTTAATCGATTCAATTTCTAAAGTAAATAATCCAGGGAAAAATTTTTGATTTAATGCACCATCATATTCAAATTTACTCAGCATTAATTGCATCGAATAAACTTGATTAGGCTTAAAAATTCCGGCATTGGGAACAGTTTTGGCACGAAAAACAGGGATGAGTGCGACAAAAGGAATACGAATTGTCATCCAGGTATTATCTAACGTATCGAAAGAATAACTGTATGCCATTCCATCCCATTTATCTTCGCCGCGAATAAGAAATTTATAACGTTTACCGTCTCCTTTCACTCGCAATTCAATTCCTTCGTAACTCGATAGATCCCAAGGAGGATTGAAATTGCGCGTCCGTACCGAGGCAAACCCGCCATTATTTGCCACAGAAACATTGCCAGAAAAAATAGCGCGATCGCTATTTAATTTAATACTGCTTTCACTGACTCCTCCCATGACCACATCATCAATTGCCCCCCAAATCTCTTTTAAATCTGCCGATGGGTTAGTAAAATCAAATAAAGGTTTTAGGGGCGATCGCAACGAGTTCTTAACAACTGTCACTAGATTTTGAATCCCTAGATAGTCCACCATTTCTGGACTATCTACCACTTCTGGCATATAAAATTTAATTCCTTGATAGTATTTTTCTCGCGTTGGCGTGTCGCCTTCAACGGGTTGAACCTTAACGCCACTACAACAAATTACGGCAGAAATATTTTCGCTTAATTTAGTATTTAAAGTTTCTGGAATAGTGAGATCGGCTTCAAAGAGTTCGACTGTATCGCCGAATAATTCCCTTGCTTTATTGACATCTCTAACTAAAACACGAACTCGATAATTCTTCTGCAAAAGACGACTAACTACCCGCTTCCCAACGCCGCCAGTCGCCCCTACTACTAAAATTTTTTCCATAATTTTTTCCTGTTTTTTTAATAACAAATTATCATTACAATCGCTGACAAAAAAATCGCTCAATTACAAAGTACTCAAAAGGTAAAAAGCTGGCAATTTAAGTCCTATAATCGAGCGCTCGGACTCGACATCAACGATTCAAAAGGTTGAACTATAGTGTCGTACCTTGTAAAAAAATTTTAAATATCTATTGACAAACTTTATATCTTCCCCATCCCCCTTTTCCAAAGGTAGCCAGCGCGCAAAAAGGAGTTTTTTATTATGCGATCGCGTAGGGTAGGATTGAGGGGGGTATAGGGGAGCCAAAGGAGGTTCAAAGATTAACGAACTTGAGAATAAGCTGCCTCTGCAATTCCTGGTAATTCTGCGTAAAATCCTCTAGCTGATTGTACGATTCCGTAAATACTAGCAGCAACAGTTCCTAGAAAAACTGTGTTAAAAAGCGTCAGCATTAATAAACTATTAGCTGGAAAACCAGGCTTGAGAATATCTAGTACTATGCCGCCGACAATTAAAACGATATCCAAAAGAATAACTTGTAGGGTATTAAAACGAATGAAATGACTGACGTTTGGATTTCTGACTACTGCAAAAAATAAAGCAAAGAAAATAATCGTCCCAGCAAAGGGAAGTCCGTAGTAAAGAGAAATGAGAGGAGAAAGCGGTAGATAAATCGCACTCAAAATCGGAAAATCCTTCAGTAGCGGCAGACCAAAAGGCAACCCATAAAGCAAAGGTAATATATAAACCAGCGAAGCTAAAATGCGTTCTTTGACATCTGTAACGCTAGGTACAGCCATTATTTTTTCTCCCGATAGTTT
>JALOOL010000278.1 GCA_025454425.1 Hydrococcus sp. Prado102
AGGGGGGGGGGATGGGGGTGAGTGGCGGTGCTGGTTTGGTTGCTTTAATGCCTATGGGGATGTTTTGGACGTGGCAGCGTTGGTTTAATGGAGCTTGGAGAGTTAATTGGTGGTTACTAGGGGTATTATTATTTGTCAATCTCTTTAGTGCCTTGAATTTAACCCGCGTCTTTCGTTTAGTCTTTCTCGGTCAATCGCAGAGTAAGACGCGCAGGGCACCAGAAGTTGCTTGGCCGATGGCTTTACCAATGGTCGCTTTGACAATTATTGTTTTACTGACTCCCCTGATTCCTATTCGGTGGTCGCTTTGGTTGAGTCCGACAACTCCCTTTGCTAACAGCAATCTAACGATTTCTGAGTACGCTACTCCTTTATTAATGATTTCGGGTTTAGTGGGTTTTATTTTGGGAGCTAATATAGAACTACGTAGGGCATGGGCAAGACCAACGCAGTTTTATCAGCGCTTTTTCCAAGATTTGTTGGCTTACGACTTTTACCTCGACAAAATTTATAACTATACAGTAGTTTGGACAGTAGCGACGCTGGCGAAATTATCATCTTGGTTCGATCGCTACGTTATCGATGGAATGGTTAACTTTGTCAGTTTAGCGACTGTTTTTGGAGGCAATGCTCTAAAATATAATGTCTCCGGTCAGTCGCAATTTTATGTTTTGACAATTTTGCTAGGCGTGAGTTTCTTGCTCTGGTTTGCGCTTAGCGGTCAATGGTCTACTGTATTCGATTATTGGTCGTCGCTTCTTAATTAAAAACCAAAGAATTTTCTAGGTTACTATTTCGCGATCGTTAACATAAGGAGTAAATAAAAAAACAATGCTCAGTGCCTTAGTCTGGATGCCATTCTTAGGTGCAGCCCTAATTACATTTTATCCGGGGAAGCTCGAAACTATTCATACTCGGAAAATAGCTTTAGTCGTTGCTAGTAGCGTATTAGTTTTGAATCTTATTTTGGGGTTTGAGTTTAATCCGACTAACCCCGATATGCAATTATCTGAATATCTTCCCTGGATTAGCTGGCTCGGCTTAAATTACCATTTGGGAGTCGATGGGCTGTCATTTCCTTTAATTTTTATCAATAGCCTACTTACCCTAATTGCTATCTACAGCAGCAACGAATCGATCCACAGACCTCGATTTTACTATGCCCTATTATTTATTCTGAGTGGAGGCGTGGGGGGCGCATTTTTGGCACAGAATTTACTGCTGTTTTTTCTTTTCTATGAAATAGAAATCGTGCCTCTGTATTTTTTAATCGCGATTTGGGGAGGGGAAAGACGAGGCTATGCAGCGATGAAGTTTCTTCTTTATACAGCGATTTCAGGGTTTTTGGTACTTATTTCTTTCTTGGGATTAGTATGGTTGAGTGGCGCTCAAAGTTTTGATTACGAACCATTGCGATCGCATACTTTACCTGTAAATACGCAACTTCTTTTACTCGCTCCCCTTTTAGTGGGTTTAGCCATTAAAATTCCGATTTTTCCTTTCCATACTTGGCTTCCTGATGCTCACGTAGAAGCTTCTACCCCCGTTTCTATAATGCTGGCTGGAGTGTTATTGAAGTTAGGAACCTATGGACTGTTGAGATTTGGGATAGGATTATTTTTAGACGCTTGGGTAATTTTAGCACCAGCAATGGCAACGTTAGCCGCCATTAGCGCTTTGTATGGAGCTTCCTGCGCGATCGCGCAACGAGATATGAAAAAAGTAGTTGCCTACTCTTCGATCGCGCACATGGCTTATATTCTTTTAGCAGCAGCAGCAACAACGCGCCTTAGCATCATCGCAGCAATTTTCCAAATGGTCAGTCACGGCTTAATTTCTGCTTTGTTGTTCTTGTTGGTGGGAGTCGTTTACAAGAAAACCGGAAGCCGCGATGTTTATTTCTTAAAAGGACTACTCAATCCCGAGCGAGGATTGCCTATTGCTGGAACTTTGATGATTTTGGGCGTGATGGCAAGTGCTGGAATTCCAGGAATGGTCGGATTTATTGCTGAATTTTTGGTTTTTCGAGGCAGCTTTCCGATTTTTCCCATGCAAACGCTTCTTTGTCTTATCGGGAGCGGTTTGACGGCAGTTTATTTCTTGCTGATGGTTAACCGCGTCTTTTTTGGTCGTCTCACCCCAGAATTATCGCAATTGCCGCAAGTTTTTTGGTCGGAAAGAATGCCTGCGATCGCACTTGCTCTATTAATCGTCATTCTAGGAATTGTACCGAATTGGGCGATACGTTGGAGCGAGCAACAAGTCGCTGTTTTGTTAGCGGCGACAGAAGCTAACATTTCTTACATTCCACCAACAAAACCTTTACTCGAAAATTCGATTGCCAAGCCCTACAATTAGGAGTCTCCATGATTAGCACCGAACTAAAACCATCCAAAAATCCCCTCGCTAAATACATTTATAGTTTAGAATCGGGAGAAGCTTTACTACAAGATTCTCCTGAAAACGTCACCGAAGTAGTCGGCATCCTCAAAAGTTACGGTGTAGTGCTAGATGCTTACTCTCGGAATCTAATCTATATTGCCGAAAACCAATTTTTGCTCTTATTCCCCTTCTTCAAATACTTTAACGGGGAATTCTCTTGGGCAAAATTACTGCGTCATTGGTGGCACGATCGCATTAACTTTGAGTATGCCGAATATTGCATGAAAGTCATGTTTTGGCATGGCGGCGGCGGATTGGATGCTTATTGCGATACGCCAGCTTTTCGCGAAGCAATAGAAAAAGTCATCCAGGCAAAATTCAAAGGCAACCCCTTCATGCTGGGACTGCACAAAATCTTCCCCGAATTTTTGCCCGAACAAATGCGACAAATGGCTTACTATAGCGGATTGGGGCAATTTTGGCGCGTGATGGCGGATATGTTTCTTAATTTAAGCGATCGCTACGATCGCAAAGAAATTACAACAATTCCCCAAGTCGTACAACACATCCTTGATGGCTTAGTAGCGGACGCTAATCGACCGATTATTTACCAAGTTAAGGTTCGAGGTCAAGTTTACGATATCATTCCCAAATCGGCAGGCTTAACTTTTCTTCCCGATACGGCTGTTCCCTATGTAGAAGCCGTCTTTTTTAGAGGTACGCCTTTCCCTGGTACGATTTCTTACAACGCTCAAGTGTATCAAATTCCCTACGACCAAGGAATGTTTGCTTATGGGGCATTGTATGCCGATCCTCTGCCAACAGGAGGTGCTGGGATTCCTCCTTCGCTGTTGATGCAGGATATGCGTCATTTTCTGCCAGATTATCTACTCGAAATTTACCGTCAGGGTTTTCGCCAAGAAGACGATCTTTTGGTCAAAATTTGCCAAAGTTTTCAGAAGTCGATGTTTTGCGTGACAACGGCAGCCATTAAAGGATTAGCGCCCTATCCGTTAGATACGACAGAACCCGAACACAAGAAAGCGAATCGAGCTTATTTAGAAAGTTGGATGAACCGCTTCAAAACTTCTCGTTTGGTAGATGCAAATAGTTAGGAACAAAGTCACTAAGCGATCGCGCATTCAAATTGGTTACTAATATTTGAGAAACGCGATAAAACAGATCGCTTTTATACTTCTAGAGAAAGAAATATACATTTATTGAGAATATGCTGGTTAGAAAGTGACAACTTGCAGCACAATGGGATAGGAGGAACACCGAAGGAGTACCAACACCATGCTGGCATACATCCTAGCGATCGCTATCGGACTCGGCAGCCTAGCTCTTTTTCTAGCAGCTTTCTTTCGCCCCAAGCTGCACCGCCAAGACGACTTTCTCTGGAGCGGAATCGGTTTATTTTATGCACTCGTTCTCTGGCTGTGTTCGGAACAGCTTAGGGGTGGCATATTATTGAGTCATGTAGCAGGGGTAGCGCTCGTCCTAACTTTTGGTTGGCAAACCTTAAAACTACGCCTTGCACTCGCCAACCCAGAAGCACGAGCAGAAATAGAAAACTTTTCGATTCTCGCCTGGATACAAAACCGTTTGGGAGGTTCTTCTGGTAAAAAACAACCTTCGCCCTCAATTACTAAGACAGAAAACGCGGTTGCTCCTACTGTAACAGAACCAGTAGAAGAAGTTACTCGGACTCCCGCGATCGCAACTAAAGAAGTAGAGGAACCAATCGAGGAACCAGTTACACCCGAACCAGAAACTGTTTGTCAACAACCAATCGAGGAACCAGAAACCGTTTCTCAAGAATCAATCGAACCTTCAGAACCCACTACACCCGCACCAACTTCTGAAGTAGTCGAGCCAAAAACCGTTTCGACTCCTATAGAAGAGATCGTTATAAAATCTAAGACTTCTCCCAAAAGCAAACCAGAAACGACAACAAAATCGGGCTTTTCTTTAAAAAAACTATTTGGATTTGACAAATCCAAACCACCCCTATCTAAACCAGAAACTATAACAGCCGCTCTAGATCTGTCTGAAACAGAAAGCGACGAACTCGAAGAAGCAATCCCGCCTCAATCAGAATCGGTTACTCCTGTAGAATCGTCCGAAACTACCCCTAACTTGGTAGAAGCCGAGATAATTAAAGTAGAGGCTTATGTTGAAGATGAAAAGACAGAAACCGTAATTGAAGCTTATCGAGTCACAGTCGAGAAGCCTACCGAATCTGAAGATACAGAAACACCAGAGGTTACACCCAAAGCAGAACCCCCTGAAGAATCTGTTAACGAGGAAATAACAGCACAAATCGAACAATCTCGCGCTGAGGAATCCCCAACCGTAGATAAGGAAGCTGCGCCAGAAAAACCAAGTTCTTCAGAAGACCAACGCTCGGAAAATCCTCCCCATCCTCCTGAAACATAAATCTTTTGGCGATCGCATGGGAAATTCTTCTCAATCGATGAGTTATCCTCAAATCTTGGCGATTGGTTATGGAAACGACTTGCGCGGCGATGATGGGATCGGAGTAGAAATCGCTAGGATAGTCGCTCGCTGGAATAAGCCTGGCGTGCGATCGCTAGCCGTACATCAATTAACCCCCGAACTTGCTGCTGAAATTGCCGAATCGCAGTTGGTTATTTTTATCGATGCTTATCAAGCTTCCCAAGCGCAGAATTTGCAAGTCTGTCCTATCGAACCCCTGCACTCGGACGCCTTTAGAAGCCATAACAGCGATCCGCAAGGTTTGCTAACTCTGACTCGGATTGTTTTTGGTCGTTGTCCGCCTGCTTGGTTAATAGCCGTGCCTGGAGTAAATTTTGAACTGGGCGAACAATTGTCACCGATTGCCCGACAAGGTTTAAGTCAAGCACTAAGACAAATCGACTTATTACTGGAGTCAGCTATTGTTAATTATTCGCTCGAATCGCATGATGTTGACGGGTAAGACCAACCTATTTTTTATTCCCTTAAATTCTAGTGTAATTTGAATCTGCGATTGCCTTGGGAGTAGTGGCCGCGCCGATCCCTTTGTTTGTGAAAACAAATCTTTATCGAGCAAAATTCAGGCTCGAATCGCATCCTGACTTTAATAAAAAAGATTCCTAGTTATTAAGAGTTTTAGATTTTTTAAGATCGTTAAGCGTTCGCTCATGAGGTTGCTAGATTGAGAAAAACTTAAAATTCATCAAATCTTTACACAAGCTTGTCTGTTCTTTACAAAAGAAATATAGATTTATCCAACTATTGCCTATAGCATAGAAAAAAAGATAATATCGCTGGCAGTTCCCTAGCCAAGATTAGCTTAATATGCCATTTACCTCGCCTGATAAGAAAAAATGTCTAATAAGAGAAAAAATAGAAGTCAGACTCCGAAGTTTTACTGCTCTCACTGCCAGGAGCGTCTGTGGCGTTTAGGAAGCCCAAAATATCATTTGTTTTACCAAGATGCGTCAGAGATCAAAGAACGTCTAGGCATTACCCGCACAAAAGCTAGTTTTTTAGCTGCCAATAACTCCCCGTATGTCGATAGCAACACTTGGTTAGAAGAATTTTTTTGCGAAGAACACGGTAAGCTTTGGATGCGAGTATCTAAGCAAGAAAATGGTGCGATCGTAGCGACTCCGGCTAAAAGTAGCGATTGGAAATGCACGACTCATACTATAAACCCAGATATTCCCAATCCATCAGTTAGCGAATTTAGCTATCGCATGAGTCGCGGAACTAACAGACAATTGGTTTAGTGAGGTTATAAGCATGGCATAACTTATGGGGAAATTGCAGCAAGTTAACAATGGCTAGATTGGAACGAACTCGATAATTGGATTTTATTCAATGAAAGAGTGAAAATTATTTGAGCTTAGCGGATAAATGCGAATCTTGTTTCAATGTGTTATGCGATCGCGGCGTCGCAGACTACTCTTAAACCAATTACACTAGAGCGAGAATCAGGTTCGCAATTATCCCGATAAGCCGAACGGCAGTGTCTGGCATGAGATAGCCAAAATCCACCGCGAATGACGCGCAATTCTTCTTCCCAATCTTGGGTCGTCAACCAAGCCCTACCGTCACAGGGCGCTCTTTCGTAACTGTCGTGCCACAGATCGAGGCACCACTCATAAACGTTGCCGTGTAGGTCGTATAATCCAAAAGCGTTAGCGACATCAAATGCGCCTACAGGCGTAGTTTCTTCTAAGATTCTGCCTCGGTGTTGCGAACCATAACTGTTAGTCAACTGCTTTGGCAGTTTCCGACCAAAGTGAAAAGGCGTTGTCGTACCCGCTCGACAGGCATATTCCCATTCGGCTTCGCTAGGAAGTCGATAGCTTTTACCACTTAGCTTTGAAAGTCGCCGACAAAACTCAACAGCTTCATACCAGGAAACTCGCTCGACAGGAAAATTAGCGCCTTGATGCTTAGAAGGGTTGGGAGTAAGAGGTAATTGAACTGGCGCAAGTGCGGCGACTATTTGCCACTGAGCTTGAGTAATCGGGTGTTTTCCCATGTAGAAGGGTTTAACGGTAACTCGATGTCGGGGTTTTTCGTTATTGTAGCCTTCACTCGCCAACGAACCCATCGTAAAAGTACCGCCAGGAATAGCGACCATCTCTAATAAAACGCTATTGCCTAAGTCTTCTTTGAAGCATTTACTATGACTGCAAGCGATCTTAGGTTCGCGGGCTTTGGGTGCAAACGTGGCGATTTTGAATTCAAATTTTTGAGTATTCATCGTTAGGAAACTTTTGTATGGTTAGCAAGCCAATTCTTTGAATTCCCCACTTAAATATATATGGCTGATGTTGTTGCTTCTGGCTAGTATCTAAAGAAGTAATTTTTGACTTTTTCTATGAATACATCACATAGTATGTCAAATTTTGGTAAAAAATCAGATAGAGGCGATCGCTCGTCTTGTCAAGCTACTTTTAGCGATCGCGATCGCTGACAGTGTTTCCCCTGTGAGCCAAAATATTAAAAGATCTTTATTTATTGATTATTAAGACCGCAAATTGAACCAACTATCTAAATATCGTTTTCCGGCTTGGCTCGGTCAAAAGTTCCGCTCGACGAGTAGTTTGTCCCTTGTAATTCTAACAATCTTTGCTTGTTCGGAAAGAGCCAACGCACAACAGTTTCCCGCACCAGGGGGTTCGCCTTCTATAGCGGCTAATACAGTCTATTCTGAGTCAGATTATCTCTTAGGAGCGGGCGATCGCGTTCGCGTCGAGGTATTTCAGCTACCGCAGTACAGCGGCGAACAAGAAGTTTTGGTCAACGGTTCGCTAAATCTGCCTCGAATTGGCAGCGTCTCAGTTCGAGGTCTGACCCTAGAAACAGCAGCCAAAGTCATTGCCGCCAAATACACGAGCGAGCGAATTCTTCGCAATCCTCAAGTGACAGTAACCTTGCTAACCCCGCGTCCTGTAAAAATTGGGATTGCTGGAGAAATTAACCGTCCTGGTTCCTATACGATACCCATCGAAGGATCTCAGGTTCCTACCATCACCCAAGTCTTGCAACTCGCTGGCGGAATCACGCAAGCTGCCGACTTGCGAGCCGTTCAAATTAATCGCCTTCAAAATTTAGGAATCAAACAGACGATAAATGTCGATCTATGGCAGTTGATACAGACTGGCGACCTCGGAAACGACCTAACCTTACGCGATGGAGACACAATTTTTATCCCGACTGCCAGCCAGATTAATCTGGCAGAATCTCCGCAACTCTCATCGGCTAGCTTTTCTAGCGATCGCGCTCAACCCATTAAAATTGCCGTATTGGGTGAAGTGCGCCGACCAGGAACTCACACGATTAGCAGCGAGCAAGACGCTAATACCCCTCCCAGCGTGACTCAGGCACTAGAAATTGCTGGTGGAATCAACCCCTTAGCCGATATTCAAAAAATACAGATTCGTCGCCTCACCAAAAACGGAGCGAT
>JALOOL010000279.1 GCA_025454425.1 Hydrococcus sp. Prado102
CTTCTTCACTCTCTACTGATAACTGATAGGATGATGGTTGCGTTACAATTTCAGACGAAAGTCGAAATCGGGAAAATTTAATTAGAATGCAAATTCGAGGGACTCATACGCCAGTATTAGAATGGACTGGCGATGCTTTAGCAATCGGTCTATTTGAGGAAACTACTGAACTTACCGGAGAATTGGCTCAATTAGACGAAAAATTAGCAGGGACAATTCAAGAATTAATCGCCGAGACAGAATTTGAAGGCAAAGCTGGCAGTAAGGCAGTTACTCGCGTTGGCAGCAATAGCCCCATTCGTAAGATTATTGTAGTGGGATTGGGAAAAGCCGAAGACCAGAAATTGAATGCGGTTCGCACAACGGGAGCCGCGATCGCTCGTTTGGCGAAAAAAGAAAAGGTCAAAACCTTGGGAATAAACTTGCCGATTGTCAACAACGACCCAGCCGCGACTGCCCAAGCGATTAGCGAAGGTATTATCTTAGCGTTACACCAAGATAACCGCTTTAAATCCGAGCCAGAAGATAAAGGAATTAAACTCGAAACGGTAGATCTGCTTGGTTGTGGCAGTCAGGATGCGGCGATCGCCCACGCCCAACAAATCTGTTCTGGCGTTATCTTAGCGCGAGAATTAGTTGCGGCTCCAGCAAACTCGGTCACGCCGATTACAATGGCGCAAACTGCTGAAGAAATTGCCTCCCAGTGCGGTTTAAGTTTAGAGATTTTAGAAAAAGAAGACTGCGAAAAGTTGGGGATGGGATCGTTTTTGGGCGTAGCAATGGCATCGGATTTACCGCCCAAATTCATTCACCTAACTTACAAACCCGAAGGTACGCCTACGCGCAAACTAGCAATTGTCGGCAAGAGTTTGACCTTTGATTCGGGCGGACTCAACATCAAAGGCGCGGGAAGCGGCATCGAAACCATGAAAATGGACATGGGAGGCGGCGCGGCGACGTTAGGGGCAGCTAAAGCGATGCGGTCACGCCATGCACCCAGGCGATATTCTTAAAGCTTCTAACGGCAAGACCATTGAAGTCAACAATACCGACGCGGAAGGACGCTTAACCTTAGCCGATGCCTTAGTATTTACCGAGAAATTGGGAGTAGACGCGATCGTCGATCTGGCGACGCTGACAGGCGCTTGTATCATTGCTCTCGGCGACGATATTGCGGGGTTGTGGAGTACGGACGAAACGCTAGCAAATGGGTTGAAAAAAGCTTCAGAACAAGCAGGTGAAAAACTCTGGCAAATGCCAATGGAAGAGAAATACTTTGATGGCTTAAAATCCCAGATTGCAGACATGAAGAATACTGGCCCTCGTGCTGGCGGTTCGATTACTGCTGCGCTTTTCCTCAAGCAATTTGTCAAAGAAACGCCTTGGGCGCATTTAGATATCGCTGGCCCCGTTTGGGCGGATAAGGAGAATGGTTATAATAATGCCGGGGCAACTGGTTTTGGCGTTCGGACTTTAGTTAATTGGGTGCTGAGTCACAGTTAGTTGTTAGACCTGTTGCATTAATTGCAACAACCGCTTAAACCAAAATCTTGCAGCAATTGCATTGCCCGTCGGTAGGGTGGGCATTGCCCACCCTACTAAAATTATATTTTTGCCCAGATACTTAATTCGCCGATCGCCAAACTCATTCAAACCCTGCTGAGGTGCGTCTATGGCTATCAAAACGAAAGCGGCTCCTTTAATTGCTTTGCAAAACATTGGCAAAGCTTATATCCAACCCAATCGGGAACCGATAAGCATTATTGAAAATATTAGCCTAGAATTGCGATCGGGCGAAATCATTGCGCTGTTAGGGCCTTCTGGTTCGGGAAAATCGAGCCTGATGCGGATTATTGCGGGATTAATCCCTCCAACGCAAGGAAAAGTTCTGTATCACAATCGTCCTTTGACCGGAATCAATCCTGGAGTGGCGATTGTTTTTCAAAGCTTTGCCCTCTATCCTTGGCTGACGGTACTCGAAAATGTAGAACTGGGGTTAAAAGCGAAAGGAATTGCGCTAGAGTTGCGCCGCCAAAAAGCCATGCAGACCATCGATGTCATTGGTTTGGACGGTTTTGAAAATGCTTATCCAAGAGAATTATCGGGCGGAATGCGCCAGCGCGTCGGCTTTGCCAGGGCGCTAGCCGTCGAACCGGAGTTATTATGTATGGACGAGCCATTTTCGGCATTAGATGTCCTGACGGCTGAAAATTTGAGAATTGAATTATTAGATCTTTGGTTAGAGCGTCGCATCCCTACCAAAGCTATTCTAATCGTTACCCACGGGATTGAAGAGGCAGTGGTTTTGGCCGATCGCATTATCGTTCTCGGTCGCAATCCAGGACGCATTCGCGCCGATTTTCCCGTCAAGTTGAAGCATTATCGCGATCGCAAAAATCCCGCGTTTGGGGCAATTGTAGACCAAGTTTACAAAATTCTGACTCACCCCGATTTAGAAAAAAGCGAACTTAAAGCAACGATTAAAACTCCAAAAACAATTCGCCAACCCAAATATCAATCTCTCCCTTCAGTACGCATCGGTTCGGTAGCGGGTTTCCTAGAAATTCTCGAAAATCGCCAAAATGCAGATTTATATCGTCTCGGACAAGAGTTACAACTAGAAGTTGACGATATTCTTCCAATTGTAGAAGCCGCTAAGCTAATGGATTTTATCAACTTAACTGAAGGAGATATCAATCTCAAACCCATCGCCTATCAATTTATCGCTGGCGGTATTGACGAACGCAAACAACTGGTCAGCCAACAGTTACTCTGGAATATTCGTCTAGTTCAACAAATTTACAATATTTGTAGTTCGATTGACGATCGCCGCGTTTCTGAAGAGTTAGTTTTAGATATCCTTCAGAATCATTTTAGTCCCAAAGAAGCAAAGCGACAGTTAGACACCGCGATCGATTGGGGTCGCTACGCCGAGTTATACAGCTACGACGAACCAACTGGTACTATTTTTATCGAAGAAGAAACTAGTTCTGAAGAAAAAGCCTTTAATAATGAAATATAAAGTTTTAAGCGAGAATTTTTGAACTTTGTCTCATACGCGAAATTTCGCGTCTCTTTGAACTTTGAACTTTGAACTGAAAATGTCTCGCCCTCTGACTCCCGATAACAAAATTTTCGATCGCATTGGTTGGAATCCGCAAGACAGCTTGTTGATTCTGGCGATTGTGGCGTTGATTTTTGTTATCGTCAGAACGGCGGCTCAGTTTACTGGCGAGTATCATCGCGATTTAATTATCGAAACCGATCTGAGCGTCTTACCCAACTATACCGCTCAAACGCTTCTGCGAATGGCGATCGCGTATTTCCTTTCGTTAGGATTTAGCATTGCTTATGCTTACATAACTTACGGTTCGCCTTTGCTGGCAAAAATCCTGATTCCGTTGCTCGATATTTTGCAATCAATTCCGGTTTTATCCTTTTTACCTGGGGTTGTTCTCGCGCTTATTTCATTGTTTCCAGGACAGCAAATTGGTATAGAAATTGCGGCGATTTTGCTGATTTTTACAGGTATGACCTGGAATATGACTTTTAGCTTCTATCAATCTCTATGTAACATTCCTAAAGAATTGAAAGAAGCAGCTAGCATTTATCGGCTGAATTTCTGGCAGCGCTTTTGGACGCTAGAATTGCCAGCAGGAGCAATCGGACTGGTGTGGAATAGCGTCATGTCGGTCGCGGGAGGCTGGTTTTTTCTGATTGCAATCGAGTCGTTTACGTTGGGCGATCGCAGTTTTCGTTTGCCAGGATTGGGGTCTTTTTTGGCAAAAGCAGCCGATACAGGCAATTTAGTCGCGATCGCGTGGGGATTGTCGGTCATGGTTGGGGTCATTATTGCCATTGATTTTTTCATCTGGCGACCGTTAATTGCTTGGGTGGAAAAGTTTAAATTTCAAATGGTAGAAGCCGAAGATATTCCCCAATCGAGCGTACTAGATTTTCTGCTATATTCTCCTACTTTGCGATCGCTTTCTAAACGAGTATGGATGCCTTTATTCGAGGGTGTTGACCGAGGATTGACGCAACTCATCGGTCAACCTTCTACGCATACTAAAAAAACTACCTCTTGGATACAGTGGCTTAGTTGGCTATTTTTGAGCGGATTTGCCTTTATTGTGGTTTGGGGGACTTGGGAAGCCGTTTTGCTGCTGCGAACGTTGAGTTTATCGGATTGGCAACAAGTTATGAGAGGGGCAATTTTTACGGCGTTGCGAGTCATTGTTGCCTTAATTTTATCGCTATTGTGGACGGTTCCCGTAGGAGTCGCGATCGGTCGCAATCCTCGACTGGCTCAAATTTTGCAGCCTCTCGTCCAGATTGCTGCTTCTGTCCCTGCAACGGCTTTATTTCCGGTTTTATTGCTCTTTCTTGCCAGATTGGGCGGCGGTTTGCAAATCGGTTCTATCGTTCTGATGATGTTAGGAACGATGTGGTACATTCTGTTTAACGTTATTGCTGGGGCGCAATCGATTCCTTCAGAATTATTTGAAGCAGCAAAAGTTTATAAACTATCGCTCGTTTTACGCTGGAAAACGGTCATTCTACCTGGTATTTTTCCTTATTTAATTACAGGAATTATTACCGCTGTTGGCGGTGCTTGGAATGCAAGTATTGTTAGCGAGTATGTCAATTTTCAGGGAGAAACGCTGACAACACCAGGATTGGGAGAAACTATTTCTCAAGCGACTGCTAGGGGAAATTTTGCTTTATTATTAGCCGCAACTGGCGTAATGTCTTTTTTAGTCGTTTTAACTAATCGTGTCGTTTGGCGCAGGTTGTACAGATTAGCGCAAGAAAAGTATCAATTGCTTTGAGCGATCGCCTTTTTCAGTGACCAGTGACCAGTTATCAGTTATCAGTGAAATTGTCGATCGGGAATTACAGATCTTCCCTGGCTACCCATTCTAAATGCAACGATTTAATCGAGAAAAATCTGTATAGACTTAATGATTTCAGAATTAATATTGTTTGTATAAAAAACAACAATAAAAAATTCCTAATAATGATTAGTTTTAGCAATGTCTTTTATGAAATTGCGGTAATCTTAGCGATCGCGACAGCAGTAGGGACTTTAGCCCTTTGGTTGCGCCAACCCCTCATTATGGCATTTATAGCAGTGGGGATTCTGGTAGGCCCTGCTGGGTTGAATTTAGCGCACTCTACCGAACAGGTAGAATTGTTTGCCGAATTAGGAGTAGCGCTATTATTATTTGTCGTAGGATTGAGACTCGATCCTCAAGAGATAAGCGCCGTTGGTTCTGTAGCTATTATTGCAGGAATGGCTCAAATTCTCATTACTGGATGTTTGGGGTATGCGATCGCCCTAGCATTAGGACTGACGATTGTATCTGCTGGTTATGTCGGCATAACGTTGGCGTTTTCTAGTACTATTATTATCGTTAAATTGCTGTCCGACAAGCGAGAAATTGAGGCTTTACACGGTCGCATTGCCTTGGGCATTCTTATCGTTCAAGATCTTGTTGTTATATTAGTTGCGATCGCCCTAGCAGCATTTACTAACAATTCCCAACCGAGCAATTTTGGACAAGCTACCTCAATAATACTGGTTAAAGGATTTAGTTTCTTAGCTTTCGTAGCAATTGTCACTCGCTATTTATTTCCCAAGCTATTGCACGTTTTAGCGGGTTCGGTCGAGTTATTGCTAGTTTTTGCGATTTCTTGGGCGATCGCTCTTGCTGCTGTTGGAGATGCCTTGGGATTTAGCAAAGAAGTAGGGGCATTTATTGCAGGAGTTTCCCTAGCGTCTACTCATTATCGCGCTACTTTAGGCGCAAGATTAGTCAGTTTGCGGGATTTTTTATTGCTTTTTTTCTTTATTAACTTAGGAATTCACCTCGATGTCTCCCATTTTGGATCTCAATTCGTCCCAGCGCTGATTTTTTCCCTCTTCGTACTGATAGGCAAACCGTTGTTGACAATGGTATTAGTCGGGATGATGGGGTATCGAACATATACCAGTGCTATTGCTAGCTTTTCTCTCGGTCAGATTAGTGAATTTTCTTTTATTTTGGCGACTCTCGGTGTCAGTTTGGGTCATATTCCCGCAGAAGTGATGGGACTGATTACCTTTGTAGGATTGATGACGATGGGTTTATCCACCTACGCGATTCTTTACTCCCATAACCTTTATGAATGGCTTTCTCCCTGGCTATCATGGTTTGAGGCGATCTTACCCCATCCTAAAAAACAACTTGGCGATCTTGCAGAGGCAAACATTCCCCCAGTTGATATCATTTTATTAGGGTTAGGGCGATATGGCGGCAGCACGATCCGTTATTTGCATCAATATGGGTTCGCAGTCCTGGGAGTAGATTTCGACCCACAGTTAGTAAAATACTGGTGCAAAGAAGGAATGTTAGCTTTTTATGGCGATGTGGAAGACCCAGAATTTATCGCCTCGCTTCCATTAGATCGGGCAAAATGGATAATTAGTACTCTTCCTGGAGAAAGAATCGGTCTAACTTTATTACACGCGCTAAAACACCGTCATTTTCCCGGTAAAATTGCCCTAACCAGTCACAGCATTCGAGAAATGGAAATTCTCAAGGATGCTGGGGCAGATCTCGTGTTATTGCCGTTTCGAGATGCTGCTAAAGAAGCCGCAGACCAATTAGCACAATTAGAGTTGAAAACTCGATGTTGAGTCATGGGACGATGATAACAAACCTTGAGGCTTCGATCGAGTTTATACTACTTTAGCTACCTGGGAACCTTGCGATCGCGTAACTCGTTCGATAATATTCGCTGCTTGTCTCGCGCCGTCTGTTTGTTGAATAGATTGCTGAATTTTACGTGCATTAATTTTATAGGAATTTTCTGATAACACAAGAGCGATCGCATCTCTCAAAATACCAACGCTCAATTTCCGCAATGAAAGCACTTTTCCGACTCCAGTCGAGCGAATTCTCGCGCCGTTTCCAGGTTGCTCGAAGGTAATGGGAATTGCTATTAACGGCACGCCATAGCTCAAGGAATCTAAAATAGTATTCATCCCTGCATGAGTAATCGTCAAACTGGCGCGCGCTAATATATCCGGTTGCGGCGCATATTCGACGACTAATGGAGAACCTCGAAGCGATCGCGCTGTATCTGCACTCATACCGCCACCATGCGCGATAACTAATTGTACGTCCAATCCCTCACAAGCGGCAGCAATGCAACGAAATATATCCTCTTTAGTATTTTGCACGCTTCCGAGAGAAGCATATATCATGGGTTGTCCGGTTAACTTCTCGTAGGGAAAATCTACCGATTGTGGTGCAGCATTGCGCAATGGGCCGACATAATGAAGGTGCGATGGCAGATTGTTGATGGGAAACTCAAAAGCAGGAGGCTGTTGGCTAATATGAGCCAATCGCGTATTGGTAGCATAGATATGGTTATAGTCTGGTAACTTCCACGCTTTACGGTAGCGATTAATCGCACCTAAAAGAGGTTCGCAACCGCGATCTAAAAAATAGTACGCTGCTTGATTGCGTATTTTTGCCCAAGACGCATCCTGGTAACTCCAGGGAGTAAAAAAAGGCGGAACGTCAGCGCGACGATGGATTGCTTGACCGCAGGAAACGCAGACAAACGGGAGATTGAGATATTCTGCAACCGTTTCGCCAACGATTTCGAGTTGATCTACGATTAAAGCTTCAATTCCTAACTGTGCGATCGCATTTGGCACGTCTTGACATATAATTTCTACCATTTGCACGCAAAAGTCAAGCGAATATTTTAACGCTTCTATAGCGCTGAGTTTTGCTAATTGAGTGAAGGTTTGTGCCATCGAACCCGGTTGATAAATCGCTTCGCCGATGGGATAGAAATCAACGCCTTGCGATCGCACCTTCGATTCTAAATCCGAAATCTGCAAAAAGGTGACTTGATGACCGCGCGATCGCAATTCTCTTCCTAGCGCAGCTTGAGGGTTAATATGTCCTGCGTAGGGAGGACAAATAATACCAAAGTGAGTCATTTCAGTTATCAGTAATCGGTTATCAGTTATCAGTTAGTCATACCTATTCCCTAGATTTTGAATGCGCGCTGCTTACGAATATTTGCCTTTTATAAACGCTAGGAAGTTGCCACCAGGGGACGTGTGGATATTCGTGGTGTTCGCGATGGTAGCCAAAGTGATAGCAAGTGACGAACGACCAAAAAGTAGGTAAGGCTATTGTTTGGGCACAATGAGGACGAATGTAACCGTTTTCGGGTTCTTGATGGGGTAAAAAAGTTCCAAAATAAAATAGTTGAATAGAACTAAGAAGAGGAGGAATTATCCAAAATAAAGCAAGATTTGTCAATGAGATATGTAAAACATAAATAGCAACAATAAATGCTACAGTTCTACCATTAAACTGTCCCCAACTCCAGTATTTTTTCATGAAATGAAAGTACCAATTAATTCCATTACTGTAAATACCATCGTGATAATCGGGGTCAAGTTCGCTAGCAGGATGATGGTGATGGAACCAATGTTTTTTTAGAAGTTCTTTATAAGATAAAAAACCATAAAGCCATACAGCTAATGTACCTATTGCATGGTTAATCTTCTTGTTTTGACAAAAAACCGCTCCGTGCATTGCATCGTGAGCCGTTATAAATAATCCCGTATAGAGAAACGTTTGCCAAATTACGGCGATTGGGAGCGACCATATTGGAACATCAGCAACGTTAATACTCAGAAGAACAAACAGACTGACTACCCAAAGACCGATTAGTATTGATGCAATGACAATTCCATAAATTGTATTATTTTTAGGAATAACTGACTCTCTCTCTACAGCTAACAAAAGCAAGCGATCGCAAGTTTTCAAACCGATTCTCCTTGTCAAAATCTTTAATTCAAGCGTTAATTTCCACAGTTTTGCTTTCGTTTAAGCCGCTAGTTTATTCGACCTCGATACAATAGACGAACTTGGATAAAAAAAACTGTTGAATTAATCACTTTCTCTATGGTTTTATCTTATCGATTTCAAACAATTTTGCTTTCTATCTGTAGTGCTACTTATTAGTCATCCTAAATATTTATTAAAATATAGCGTTTCTTACAGCTATAAGGTACATCTAAATTCTGCCATCTGCCCGTTTCATAGCTGCTTTAAAACTATAAGCTTTTTACCCCAGATAAAAGAGAATTGCTATAAATAATCTAAACCAATAGATTTATTTAAATTTATAACTATTTTTGTCAGCGTC
>JALOOL010000280.1 GCA_025454425.1 Hydrococcus sp. Prado102
GGTGCGGTTCCTAATACTACAAATGAAGCCGTCATCCGAATGCAGCAACCGCAAGCGGAATTAGTAGCCGTCAAAGATCGTCAAGATGGGTTGCAAAAGCTAGAAAAAGGCGAAATCGATGGTTTTGTAGGAGATGGCATCGTTTTACAAGGATTAAGAAAAACTGCAACGAATCCCAACAATTACGAAATCGTTCCCGAATATCCTTATATGTACGAATCCTATGCTTGTTTGCTTCCGCAAGATGAATCTGCATGGCGAGATAGCGTTAACTATAGCTTAGTTAAATTTATGGGTGGAATTGTTAGCGATCGCCAAGAATCTGTCGCTATTTACGAAAAATGGTTTGGAGAAAATAGTACGACTCCTTATTCGCGAGAAACGATTAACGATTACTTCCAAGGAATTGTGAATACTTACGAATGGATACCCGATGTGGAATATTAAGCGCGATTGAATTGCGATCGTTACTTTTACAATATGTTGGGGAACTATATGACTGTAGCTCAAAAAAAATGCTCTCATGACCAGCTATTCCTCAACACCATTTGCAACAACTGGAACAAATATCGATTGGGATCAAATTTTAGATAATATCTCAAGTCATGCACATGAGCCACTTGTTTGTAACGATTTTGTATTACCTTTCTTAAAAGAACTTGGATTTACCTCAAAAGAGTGGTTTCCAGAGTTTCCAACTGGCAAAGGTGCTGAGAAAGTGGACTACGCAGCTAGAAAGAATGTCGGTCTAGATGTTTTTAAACATAGTAAAAATAATCCTTATGTTTTAATCGAAGCTAAAGGACGAAGCACAATTGCTGGAGCATTAATTAATTTATCAGAAGGAACGCCTCAATATAAACAGACAAAAAAGCAAATAACAAAATATTTACTTTCTCCCAAATGTCAAACTGCTCAGTGGGGTATTATTACTAACGCAACGCATATACAGTTATTCCGGCGACATGGAAAAGTTGTGGTTCCTGCTACCTCTAACTATTTGATAAAAAAAGACAATATCAATGGTATTGTCTCCCAAATTAAAAATTTAATCATTAATCCACCTAAAGCTTTATCTATTTGCGTTTATAACGATAAAGGTGGAGTTGGAAAAACGACAACAGTAGCTAATTTAGCAACAATTCTTGCAAGTCAAGGTAAAAAAGTTCTAGTTATTGATTTCGATCCACAACAAGTCGATCTGACAGCTTCTTTAAAAAAACAAGAAGGAAAAGTTAAATTATCTGATTGCTTAATTGACAATAAGATAGATGTTTGTGACACTATTCAAAAATTTCAAGTAAAGTTTAGAAATAAGCCCGACACAACTAATATTTTTGATTTCATTCCTTCTGACTCTCAGCTAGCAAAATATATGGAGCCTGGAGAACAAGCTAAAATCCAAGGAGGCTCTTCTCGTTTAAAACGCGCGATCGAACCTTTAACGCAAAAATATGACTATATTATTTATGATTGTCCGACTAACTGGACATTTTTTAGTCAGAGTTGTGTTTATGCTTCAGATGTGGTTTTAATTCCCACTCAGCACGATAATTTCGCTTCTCTCAAAAATTCTCAAAAAGTTATTCAACAATACATTCCACAGATACAAGATAAAAGAGACGATGGAAGACCAATAGCTTTACCAATATTTTTTAATCATCATAAACCAACTGATGCTGCAATGAAAAGAACGCATAATTTTATCGCGTCTTTATTGACATTGGATAACGGTCAAATTAATGCAGATTTACTTTCCTACTATTATCCAAAAGCAACTCCAGGAAATGGCGATAAATCAATTTTTTCTATTCCCGAACATGCTATTGTTGCTAGTGCTGGATTTTCTGGAATTCCTGCTGCATTAACTCATAAAATCGCACATAAATCTTATCTCGATTTAGCTAAGGAGTATTTTTTATAATGGGTGAATTTGATAATATTGGCAAGCTTATGCTTCTTCCGTTAGAAGATATTCAACTAGCGGATGAATCTTTTACATCATCAGAATTTATTACTAATGCAGCGGCAGAATCGGTTAAAGCAACCAATAGAAATTGGATTCCTTTAATTGTTCAAGAAGTTGCTGAGTATCAATATCAAGTTGTTAGCAATTTTTTTATCTATGAAGTCGTCAAAAAAGCTCAACTAGAAAGAGTTTGGTGTATTGTTATCGATCCAAAACCCGAACATATCGAACAAGTAAAACTTCTGACAGGAGAAACTAAACCTCGTATCAATTTAAATACAGCTTCTAGAGAAAGTATTCTTACTGCACTTGAGTATTTAATAGAAAAATACAACAGTATTTTAAAAGGAGTCAATGCCGCAACAGCTACTCAAAAAATACTAGAAGCCAATCGAGAAAGTTGGACAAGCTTTAACGAACTAACAAAATTAAAATGTGGTATTACTCAAGGTAAAAAATTAGAAGCCTTGAAAGAAGTATTTTTCCTTTCTCCACCATCAAAAGTAGAATTACCTCCACTCCCTAAAACCGTTAGTATTAAACGTGCATCTAGAGATGAAATTTTCGCTCGTCTTAACTACTTATTTATGTATAAAATAGATAACTTTAATAAACTCGATCCAGACAAAACGGCAGATCTTATATTTACAGCTAGTAAAACTAAGTGGAAAAGCTTAAATCCGATCGCAAAATTGGATTGTGGTATTAATTCAACACAAATTAAAACATTAAAAACAGTTTTTACATTATAAATACTGTCGTGTTTACACTAAAAACCCCATGTATTTCTCTGCGCCTCTGCGTGAGATTTTAACACCTATTTACTTTCTTCAACCTTAGCCTTCGGCTTAAATAAAACTCCTTGTGAAGGACTAAATAATAATGCCAACACAAATAAACTAGAAGAAACTAAAACGATCGCAGCGCCAGAAGGAAGATTATTGTAATAACTAATATAAACTCCTGCCAGACTAGCAAACGCACCTATACAAGCTCCTAGCATCATCATCTGATGCAACTCTTTCACCAGAAGATATGCCGTCAATGCAGGCCCAATCAACAGAGAAATGACCAGAATGACTCCCACCGCCTGCATACTTGCAATAATGGTTAAGGTAATTGCTGCCATGAAACACATATGAATGATATTAATCGGCAGCCCGATCGCCTGCGCTCCCGTTTTATCAAATGTATAAAATAAGAGTTCTTTGTAAAAGATGCAAACGACTATTAAGATAATCGCGGCAATGATTGAAGTTCGATAAATATCATGGATGCTAACGCCTAAGATATCGCCAAAGAGAAAGCTATCTAAATCTAATTTGCTTTTCAGTACGGTGATTAGCGTAATTCCCAAAGCAAAAAAAGTTGAGAAAGTTAACGCCATAGCAGAATCAACTTTAACGCGAGATTGAGAGCGAATTAAAGAGATTAAAAACGATCCCAGAATCCCTGATGTAAAAGCGCCAATTAAAATATCAATTCCCAAAAAAAACGAAATTGCCAGTCCAGGAAACACGCAATGAGCGATAACATCTCCTAATAATGCCATGCGCTGAACGATTAAATAGCTTCCCACAACCGGACAAAGAATCCCGACGAGAATCCCAATCGCGATCGCATGTCGCATAAATTCATAATTCCAAGGTTCGAGTAACCAATCCATAAATTAAAAGTCGAAAGTCGAAAGTCGGAAGTCGAAAGTTTAAGAGTTTAGAAGTTTAGAAATTCAGAATACTGATAAGCGATCGCTTAAAAAAGTCTCCTAATCGCAATGACTATTACCTAACAAAACATCGTATTATCCAAGTTTTGATGTAGCGAGTCGTGTAAATTAGTTCCGTAAGCGCGACAGAGATTTTCGGGAGTCATCACTTGTTGAGGCGTTCCATCGGCGATTAAACCTCGATTTAACAGTAATAATCGATCTAACTGATACAACGTTTGTCCCCAGTCGTGACTGCTTATTAGTAAAATTTTGCCTTCGTTTTTGAGTTCGTCGAATACCTTAAGCATAATTGCTTCGGTTTTAACATCTACTCCCGTAAAGGGTTCGTCTAATAAAAAAATTTCTGCTTGTTGCGCCAAAGCACGAGCAAGAAATACTCGTTGCTGTTGTCCGCCAGAAAGTTCCCCGATACGACGGTGGCGCAGAGAATACATTTCTACTCTTTCTAATGCTGCTTTGACAATTGCTCTAGCACTCGTCCCAGGACGGCGAAACCAACCTAAATGGCGCGTCCGCGACATCAATACAACATTCCAGACGGTGATGGGAAAATCCCAATCGATCGCAGATCTTTGAGGAATATAGGCAACTTTCTGCAACTGTTGGTGTAAGGGACAATGACAGTAATGCACCGCGCCACTTGCTGATGGGATCAAACCCAACATCGCTTTCATCATCGTACTTTTTCCCGCACCATTCGGCCCGATAATGCCGACTAATTGTCCTGGTTTGACGTGAAAACTAACGCGATCGATCCCTCGTACTTGTCGATAATTGACAGCAAGTTGCCGAACATCTAACATGAAAAATTAAGAACGATAATGATAACAAATCTCATTTTAACGTTTTTAGGTTAATTAAAATCTTAAAAATCCATGCTATCTACACTACGTCAAACATGGTCAAAAGCGACTCTAGCCTTAGCTATAGGATGCTTAGTCGGTTGCGGTCAGTCTGCGCCGACTGCTCAAACTAATTCAGAAACAACCCCAGAAGGCGATCGCCTCAGAGTTGTGGCTACTACAAGCGTTTTATGCGATCTAACCGAGCAAATTGCAGCAGATACCATCGATCTCACTTGCTTGCTCAAACCAGGCGTTGACGCTCATGTCTACGAACCCGTACCAGAAGACCGCAAAGCCATAGAAAACGCTCAACTCATTTTATATTCGGGTTACAATTTAGAACCAGATTTAATCAAAGTTATCAAAGCCACTTCAAACCCCGCCCCAAAAATTGCTGTAGCTGAAGTTGCGGTAACTAAACCGATCCTGGGAGAGGAACACGAACACGCGCATGAAGGCGAACATGAAGGCGAAGAACACGAACATGAAAAAGAAGCAGAAGGCGAACAAGTGCCCGATCCTCACGTTTGGCACGACGCTCAAAATGGCATACGAATGGCAGGAGTCATCCAGACCAATCTAGCTCAATTAGCGCCTGCTAATGCCGAATTGTATACCAAAAATGCGCAAGCGCTTAAAGAAGAATTAACCAAAATCGATAGTTGGATTAAAGCTCAAATTGCGACCATTCCCGAAGCGAATCGTAAAATAGTGACGACACACGATGCTATGGGATATTATGCCGCAGCTTATGGAATTCCTGTAGAGGGAGCAATTCAAGGAATCAGTACCGAAGAACAACCAACAGCAACGCGGGTTAAAGAATTGGTCGATTCGGTCAAAGCAACGAAAGTTCCGACAATTTTTGCAGAAATCGTTGTCAATCCTAAACTGATTGGAACAGTTGCCAAAGAATCTCAAGTTACACTGTCGCAACGCGAATTGTTTTCTGATAGTTTGGGCGAACCAGGTTCGGAAGGCGATACTTATCCTAAAATGTTAATTGCTAACACGCAAACAATTGTAGAAGGGTTAGGCGGTAAATTTACGCCTTTTAAGTAGCGATTAGAAAATATAAATAGCACCGCTTTGATTGACGTTAATCGTACTGTCGGCGGGGCGATCGCTTCTTTCTTGTCGAATCGAAACAGTTGCTACATTGCCAGAAACCGTTACTTCAAATTGCAAGCTGGTCGGTACTTCTGCACTTTGCGATGATTGGGTCGAATTAATTAAAAGATAACCGTCCAGAGGAATATACGTCAGGACGGCGCTTTCTTTTGAGGATAATTGTCTGGGGGCAAATTCATTGGTCGTCAGAGCATATTCGATCGCGGTGTTAGTTTGGTTGACTAATTTGATTTTAAAGGGGTGTTTGGGGTTAATTCTGGCGACAGGCTGCCAAAATCCAGGCTGATACGTTTGCGCGGGAGGATTTTTGGTTCGGGGCGCAGGCGCTGAAGCTTCGGGAGTAGCTAGTTTGGGTTCTGGCGCAGGCGCTTGAGATTGAACTTTTTGAGGAGTCGCTGGCTTGGATTCTGGGGGTTGCGTTGCCTGTTCGGGAGTAGCTGGCTTGGGTTCTGGCGCAGAGGCTTGAGGTTGTGTCTTTTTGGGAGGCTTAATTTCTCTTTGAGCAGGCGTTTGCGTCGTTTGTGGCGGATGGTAAGTTGGCTTGGGTTTTTCTGAGGTCAAAATTGACCGGGCGCTATCTATGAGCTTCTCTGATGCAGCGCGTTCGCGTAGCGTCTCCGTTCGCGTAGCGTGTCCGAAGGACTTAGGAGATTCGCTCGACGACGAGGGACTTGCGCTAGGACGAGGATCGATGGCTTGTTCTAGTTGGTTTTTTGGCGCATTTTCGACGGTTTCCGCTTGTTGGCGCTCGTTCCCTTCGATTAACCGCGCTACCTGAGATTGTAGGCTTTGTACTTTATCGAGCAGTTCTTTTTGGCGATCTGAAGATTCGGTGCGATCGCTTTCGGACTCTTCAACAAAGGGAGTAGGGAAGTTCTGAGGCTCTTTGCTTTGTTTAAATTGATAAGCTTCTAAATTATCTTTTGGTGAGATGGATTCGCGGGCGATCGCTGTTAATTGTTGGTTATCGGCGCAATTATTCAACAATTCGCACACCAGTGCCAAGTTAGGAGATTGTTTGGCGAGGGTAAATCCGCCTACTAGAGAACTCGATATTAAGATTCCCATTGCCAGAAAACGCATTGAAGGGGGAGGCGGGGAGAGTTTTACAGGCGTTTTCTTGGCTTCTGATTGAATAACTGTCTTTTGTGATTGAATGATTGTATTGCGCTTCGGTTGGCTCGTTGTTACGATAGGCGATCGCCGTGCATAGGAACGAGCTACCCAAGTATCATCCTCATTCCACGTTCTCGTTGGCTGCGATTCTTGGGCTATTGGAACAGTGGAAGCGTTTGCTAGTTCTTCGGTCGAGACAGTTAAAAGCGCTGCTAAAACGGCTCTAGCAGATTGATAGCGCTCTTTAGGAGTCTCCGCTAGCATTTTGTCAAAAATTCGACCCAACCTGTCGCCGAGGTTAATATACTTGCTCCATTGCCATTTAAGCGAGTAGCCGTCGCACAATTCGCTCGGATGTTTTCCTGCAATCAGAACGAGAGCCGTAACCGCTAAAGAATAAAGGTCGCTATTGGGATAGCATTGACCGAGACGCAGTTGCTCTGGAGGAGAATACCCAACTTTTCCGACTAAAGTCCCTCGCAGTGACGAACTAGGAGGACTGGTAATTTGACTGCCTATCTGAGTCATTACCTGCTTGACTACTCCAAAATCGATCAAGACAGGTTTCTTCCCACCGTGGGGAAACATAATGTTATCGGGGGAAATATCTCGATGGACGATGCGGCAACTATGAATGTAATCTAATACTGGCAGTAAATCTTTTAGCCATTTGACGGCTTGAGCGACTGTAAACATTTGTCCTTGTTCGAGGCGCTCTTGGAGTATTTCGCTATAAGTTTTGCCATTGATATACTCCTGCACTAAAAACAAGCGTCCGTTATCTTCAAAAAAACCAAAACACTGAGGAATTTGAGAGTGCTTTAGCTTGCACAAAACTTGTGCTTCTTGCTCGAACAGAGCGCGACATTTGTCGATAACAGATTCTCTCGAATCGGCTGGAGCAAATTCTTTTAAAACATAAAGCTGGGATAAGTCTTCGCCAACGGTGGCGCTTTCTGGATGGCGATCGCACACTAGATAAGTACAACCACAACTCCCATATCCCAGAGTTCGTTGAACCCAGTAGCGATCGCCTACTAGAGTTCCAGAAGAAAGTTCTGCTGTTGCCCTCATAGAATAAGCTCTCGATTAGAAGAAAGTTCCTCAATCACGTTAAAGACTAAAAGTAAAGAACTTGTTATGTTTGACTGAGCGTGCGATCTGGCGGCTTTGGCTATATCGTATAGCAATGATGTTAGTTGCTTTGACCATCAAATTCTCCTTTGTCGATCGCTTATTCAGTCAATCTCGCTGTCGTCTCTCGACTCCAGTTAGGGTAGTTTCTGTTCCCAACTCAGGCGAATTTCACTCGTGACACGCATTAAAGGATTGCAATTACCAATGAACGATGCCGATGTTATTATTTGGCGTTGTTTATTCGATCGCCAAGAAAGCGAGCGCTTTTGCTCTCAATTATATCAAAATATTGCTTGGAAGCACGAATCAATTAAATTATTTGGTAAATATGTCCTACAACCAAGATTAACGGCTTATTATGGAGAAAAAACCTATT
>JALOOL010000033.1 GCA_025454425.1 Hydrococcus sp. Prado102
TCAATCGAAAAAACACAATTTCCCCCGAATTAAGAAGAAGGTTGCCAAACTGCATCGGCTACTTTGATAGGTTTAGGAATAATTTTGAGTTTGTAAAAAGTGTCTGCGATCGCCTGTTGTTCTGCTACCATCTCTGGTGTCATCGGCTCAAAACTATAGTCTCTTCTTTGATTCACTACTTCTAAAATGGATTTGTCAATTCCCAAGATTGGCGAAAGCAAGGCTGCTACCTCATCTGGATTTTTAGCTGCCCAAGCTGCCACTGTCTGCGTTTCTTCGCGAATGGCATCGATAATTTCTGGATGCTCTTGAGCAAACGTTCGATTAGCTAGATAAAAATCTCGATTGGACACCAAACCATCGCTATCTCGCAACACCCGTGCTTTCGCTTGGGTTTGTGCTACTGCATAGAAAGCAAACTGAAATCGCTGAGATTTTTACCGAACAGGGAATCAAGTGTAAGGGTTCGACGCTTCAGAAATATCATCTTCAGGAAAAAAATAAAGGGAAGGAATCTATAATTCCATCATTAAAAGAGGAGAGGAACGCGACACAGACGAAAGCTTATGAGCCAACTAAGAAAGCTCATTCTAAATGAATGACATCAAATGGATCGGTGTCGTTGATGAGATAAAAGAAAAAGTCGGAATCTATAGTTAATATCTGTTTCAGACCTTTACGCTCGGCGGCAAGAACGAGAGTCGCATCTCCGAGATCCATCGGACGGTCTCGATATTTCTCGATGAGTTCAAATAACCGATGATAATCTGTCTCTTGAATCTCATAAAAGATCAATCGACCGTCGAGAAGAAGTTTCCCAAGTTGATTCTGCATGACCCATCCACCGCGATTGAGAGCGAGATACATGGCTTCGGCAAAACAGGGCCATGTAGTGATGAGAGGTTTTGAGAGTTTCGTCAGTGCTTTCTTGATGGATGCGTGCTTGGATTGTTTTTTATCGACAAGGGCAAAGAGAGGCCCCGCGTCGCACAAGGTCATAATTCTAGCCCTTGTTTCCTATATTTTTCTATTAGGGCTTTCCCGTATTCATCTGGCTCTGACTTTGGGGGTTCGGGTTCAAGCTGCTCGACTTCCTCGAACCAACGCTCCCAAGAGGCTTGAAGGTCTTTTTCACTGTTATCGGAAGATAAACTAGGAGGAACGGTTGCAGATTCGCTCGATTCGATAGTTAAGGAAATTTCAACGGCTTCTTGGCATTGATGCAAATATTGCGTTACTTCTTGGGGAATAACCAGAGAGCCGTTTTTGATGTCTAATCTAAAAGTTTTGCTGCTCATATTTTCTCTCCTGGTCAGTTGTAAGTTTTAAAATGCGTTTCTGGTGGCTTGGCTTGAATTTCTTAAGTTCCTAAACTGCCCGCAGGCTGGGTCAAACAAAACCTTGCAAGTTCCTGTTTCCCCGTTTCTATTTTTAACTACCGAAATTTCCATGATTCCTCGGTCGGGAGTATCGGGGTGGTAAACCTCATCTCGATACAAGGTAACAATTGTGTCGCAGTCCTGCTCGATGTCCCCGGAGTCTTTAATCTGAGCCATTGACGGGCGCTTATTACTTTGCTTTTCACTTTCCCGATTGATCTGCATTAAAGCCACAACTGGAACGTTAAAGTCCTTGGCGATATCGCACAGCGCCCCAGCGATCGCTCCTACGTCCTGTGCCCGATTGCCTGCACTACGATTGCCTAGCTTTTGGATATAGTCCAACACGACTAATCCTAACTGAGGATTGGGATTATCTTTAGTGCGTAGTTTTAAAAGCGTTTTGGTTAGCTCGGAGCGCATCCTAATTGGGGTAAGCGAACCGCCAGGAATATCGTTAATAAAGATGGTGTTTCCGATGGTTTCTGTTAGCCTTTCAACGGCTTTAATGTAGTCTTCTATGCGGTTGACGGGAATTTGTCGTCGGACAATATTTTTGAGATCGATCCCCGATTCGAGGGACTCAAATCTCTGAGTTAGTCTAACCCCAGACATTTCGGCAGAGAAAAACACGACGGGTTGCTGGAATTTTCTGGCGACACGATTGGCTAGCCAAATGCCCATCCAAGTTTTTCCGACCGATGGACGCGCGGCAATTCCGGTCAGTTCTCCGCGTTCTAGGGTAATCATTTCATCGAGATCCAACAGTCCGGTATCAAAGCCAGAAACTTGTTGGTCTTGCATGGAGAAGGATTCGACCAACCAATCGTTGAGAGGTTTGGTTTCGTACTGGTTGTCATAACTGGAGGTAGCTTGAAAAATCAAGTTTTGTGCTTTCTCTTGTACTGTGTCAAGCTCAGAGAAGGTGTCATATCCTAGTTCAATTATTTCATGCCCAGCACTAATCAGCTTGCGCCGCCAGTATTTATCCATCACCAATTCTGCGTAACGGTCGATATTGACAGCCGATACGGTGCGATCCAGTAACTGAATTAATTTAAAAGACCCGCCTACCGAGTCGAGTAAATGGCGATCGCTCAGCCAGGTCATAACGCTCATTAAGTCAGTCGGCTTTCCTCGCTCATAAAGCGCTAGTGCGGCTTGATAAATTTGTTGGTGACTGTTGAGATAATAGGCCCCTGGAACAATTCGGTCAACAATTCGACCGATCGCTTGCGGGTCGAGTAGAATCCCTCCGAGAATGCCCTCTTCAGCCTCGATACTTTCTGGGGGTAGCTTGTTATCAAACACGTTTCATTGCCTCCCAAAAGAGTTTTTTTACCGTTCCGGGATCGGCAAAGACCGTTTCCGAAGAGGATTTCTCTTTGGCTGCCTGGGTTTTGGTAGAACGGGCGATCGCGTCTCGCGTTTCCTGTTCTTGCCGATATCGGCTGTAAAGGTCGTGGTGATTGTTCTCGATGACTCGGCTTGGGTAGGTGGGGTAGGCTGGCAGTCCGTCCGCACAATGCTTGTACGCCCACTCTAAGTAAGATTTTGCATCTGGCAAGGCATCAAGAACTTTTTGATACTGGGGCGAGAATCGTCCGTCTTTTTGTAAATTTTTGTTAAGCGGCGCGGCGGAATTTTGCTCCAATTCAAAATCTTTTTGTTTTTCTAACAGTTGTTGAGAAGATTCTTGTTTTTTAGCTGTCAATTCTGAAGAATCTTCGACTTCCGGTTTTTTTTCTTCAGTTAAATTTAAATTCTCTCTCTCGTTTTTTTCTGAAAAAGTTTTATCGTCTTCTTCTGAGAGAGTCTTATTAGTCTTAATAGTCTGATAGTCTGAGACGTTCTGAAATTCTTGCTGTGAACTAATTTCAGGCTCTGAAAATTTCATTTTTGAAATTTCTGGTTTCATTTCTGAAATTTCCGTTTCGTTTTTGAAATTTCCGTTTCGTTTTTGAAACTCCTGTTTCATTTTTGAAATGCCTGTTTCGTTTTTGAAATAGATTCCTCTGTCCTGAAAATCGAACAAGCATAAATCTTGAAGCTTGCCCATAGCACGCCATAGGGTTGTTTTAGAGATTTCACACTCTTGTATGACTGTCAGCGTGTCGAATTCTTGGTAGCGATCGCCAAATGGCTCCTTCTCCACTAAATAGCTCCACAGTCTCCATTCAGCAGCCGTTAAATTAGCTTCTCTGAGTCGTTTTCCGGTCTCTGGGGTCAGGCTGTAAAATTTGTATTTCATGGGTAAAATATTGTTAGATTCTTAGAATAAAGGTTTGCCCCGCGTTTCTGGGGCAACCGCCTTTCTTAACCAAGGATATCAATATCCCTGTCAGTATAATAAACTATTTATTACCAATAAACGCCCATCTGGATAAATTTAAAAGATGAGAATATACAAAGCCTTTGATTTGATGATGAATAGGCTGGAGGCTGAGTATGGAATTCAGCCCAAGATGATTAGCCAACTTTCTGGGGTAAGTGCTTCTCAGCTTTCTCAATTTAGAAGTGGCAAAGGTAGCGATTTAGTCTGTCGCAAGTTGGATAAGCTACTTGATGCTGCCGAGCAAGTTTGTCCTGGGGCAAAGAGAATTTATGCTGAAATTCTAGTAGGGTGTGATATTGGCGAAGCAGATGTAGCTTCTCAACTTTTTGCACTTGCGGAAAAATTGCAATCTTGCAAAAGCGTTGTTAATCAAGAAAAAGAAGCTGTTTTAAGCTAATTTATAGAATTAAATGAGGCGATCGCTAGCTTTTTTGAGAGATGTCCTTTTCAGAACCAAATCTAATCATGACTGCTAGCCCCAAAGACTTTGAAGAAATTTGTCGGCTAATGGGAGATTGGTGGGCAATTCATAGTAACTCCACTGATTTAGGTAAAACTAAAGTGGCTCTATGATTTATATGAGGTAGAACATTCCCAACTTCTGTCAGCACGGCTTCAGTCCCCCACACTCTTTGCGGCATTTCGTCCAAGCGACAGCAAAGACACTGCCTTTGAATGGAGTTCATTGCGTCGGTTTAACAAAACGTTCGATGAAAACTGCATCTAAAAATAGCCTTTCTCCAGCCATTGGCTATTTCTGGTGTTTTGGCGTGCCATACAAGTAACGATCGCGTTCAATCGACCATTATAAAGGAGCTTCAACACTTCCAATTAATGCCACCAGCACGTCCCAAGCATCTCCTGTGGTGGCGGTGGATTGTTCCGTCTCAATAATAATTACGTAGCGCTTGTTAGGTTCTAGATCTAATGGATTATCTGGACGGAGAACCCGAGCATCAAAAATAGCCGTTACTACTTTGTTCGCGACTCTACCTTCTCTCAATGATTCGTTTAAACTTAGGGTATCAAAACTTGAATAATTTAAACTTAAGAAATTCAAACCAACTTCCGAGAAAAATCGATTGTTTAAACGATCTCGGAGCGTTTAGTACCTAAAATCTCGTGTCAACTAATTCAAAGCCCTGTCGAATTATCGCCCTATTCAATCAGGCAGGCGGCGTGGCTAAAACCACCCTCACTATGAATCTGGGCTACCATCTCGCCCAAAGAGAAAATCGCGTCCTGCTGGTAGATATGGACCCTCAAGCCTCCCTGACCATTTTTATGGGATTAATACCAGAGGAATTGCCAGCAACTGTCTACGAAGCCGTCGTCGAAGAAAAACCCCTTTACATCGTCGAAGAAGTTCACGGCATGGATATAGCTCCTACCAACCAAGACTTGCGGATAGCCGAAATGCAGTTAGTGGGAGCCGAACTGCGTGACTTTCGCCTCAAACAAGCCATCGAGCCAATCGAAACCGATTATGACTTCATCCTTATCGATTGTCCTCCCAGCTTAGGCATTTTAAGCTATATTTCCTTAGTGGCGGCAACTCATCTTTTAGTGCCCGTTCAAACCCAATTCAAAGCCTTTGAAGGCACGAACTTACTCTTGGACACTTACGCCAGAGTTAAAACTAAAGTTAATCGCCATCTGGAGATCGCAGGTTTCGTCCCCACCATTTATGCTTCTAGCAACTCTCAAGACGTTCGCGCCTTGGCTGCCATTCAAGAACAGTTATCCCTCGAAGGAACTATCTCTCCCCCTATCCCTCGTGCAACTGCCTTCGCCGATGCGTCTGAAAACCGAGTGCCGCTCGCTCTCTACAATGCCAAACATCCCGCCGTGGCTATTCTTGAAGAAATCGCGCAAAGTTTAGAGGAAATGAAATGAAAAGCAAAACCGAGCGTCCCTTTGGCGGGCAAATCAGAAAACGTCCTTTAGACCCCCTCTTAGGAGAAGAATCTGCAACGGGAAATCAGTCTTTGACTTTAGAACAGATTCAACTGCCTTCTTCTCAACCCCGCCGCTACTTTGACGAAAAGGCTTTAAGCGAGTTAGTCTCCTCCGTCAAACAACACGGGATTCTTCAGCCCCTCTTGGTGCGCCCCTTAAATGAAGGAAAATACGAGCTAGTTGCTGGAGAACGGCGCTATCGAGCGGCACTAGAGGTGGGACTGAGTGAAGTCCCCGTCATCATTCGAGAATTAGATAACAACGAAGCTTTACAACTTTCCCTCATTGAGAACTTGCAACGGGAAGATCTCAACCCTGTAGAAGAGACCGAAGGCATTCTGCAACTGCTTTCGCTGCGCCTTTCTCATCCAGTTTCTGAAATCGTTTCTTTACTGTATCGACTCAACAACGAACAGACTGGGAAGGTTAACCACAACGTTGTGGTTAATGAGGAAATGACACAAATCCAAGAAATTTTTGAATCTCTAGGAAGAATGCAGTGGCAATCCTTCGTCAAGCATCGCTTGCCGCTTCTCAAGCTGCCCCATGAGATTTTTGAAGCCCTTCAAACGGGAAAAATAGCTTATACCAAAGCTCTCTCCATTGCCAAAGTCAAAGACGAATCAGATCGAAAAGCGCTTTTAGATGAAGCGATCACTCTTGACCTCTCCCTCAGTCAAATTAAAGAAAAAATTCAGCTTCTTAACGCTCAGTCCCAGTCGAAGTTTGAAGAGGAGCAGCAACTGTCGAACCGACTTACCCAACTCACCCGAAAACTCAAGAAGGCGCGGATTGGGACAGATCCTCAAAAACGTCAGCAACTAGAAGACCTTATAGGTCAAATAGAGGCATTGCTGGAGTCAGAGCAAGAGGGTAACAATTGACGGACTTAGCGAGAGCATTTATTAGTCGCTTGAAGAAGTGCGGACAAACTTGCCGGGGACGCTCGGCAGGAAATATTAACGAAATTCAGCCGCTTGTTCTCCGAGCGTTTCCGTGCCAAGTTTTAGGTCAGTCGGTCGGATTAAGGGATAGAAAAATAGCCTTAAGCTTTCTCCCGACCGACTGACCGACCGCACTTCCGTGTCGGCAAGACAACGCAGTCAGTTACAAGTACGAATGTGCTAGCATTCCCCTAAGACAGACAAGCTCTTCTAAAGCTTGACAAAGATCCTTCGTCCTCTTGCAGATCGTGTTAGAGCTTCCAAAACTGAATCAGATTGTGAAAGCCTGGTTAGAATACATCCGCTTGGAAGAAATGACCAGTGCAGAAGTTGAAAAAGGCAGGGGCAGCTATCAAAAAGTGTTTGATAGCGGGGTGCGACTGGCTAATAATAAACTGCTCTTCGATAGCTCCTTATTCGAGCCACTCCAGCAGCAATATCTTTCTCTAAAACAACAGAGAACTCCAACACCTAATAGATACCGAGCCAAGCAACCAACACCAACGAGCCATCGAAACTCAAAACTTAGAGCAACTAAAGGCAGAAATCCAAGCCGTTAATGACGAAATCGCTGCGACGACTCAAAAGTTACAAATGCTTCAGCAGCAGCTATCCAACCAGCCAGACTATTCTCATTTTCCCCTCGACGATTACCAACAAATTCAAATTCTGCTAGAGGAAACTTGGCAATCCTTACCCCGCGACGATGACTCCAGATTTCAACGATTTCTTGACTGGCTAGGAGGCGTTACTGACGAAGGGATTTTTGAGGCTTTAGGTCAAAGCATTAACATCTTCGTTCTCCGCACGCTCGCTACTCCCTTTCCCTTTCAACCGCCTTCCAACCGCGCCCAACTGCTCGAAGCGAGAAAACAAATCTCCCAACAGATTCAATTAGTACAAGAGTGGAACGATCTCAACCAACTTTTAAAACAAACAGAATACCGACTGAATCAATTAGAGCGCTCAGTCGCTGCTCTCACGACCGAGCGGGAACAAATCCAAGTCAAACTGGATAGTTACCCAACTGAAGATTTGTATAGTCGCTTTTATCGAGACGATCGCGGAAGCCAAGTACAATTATTCCAACGCGCTCTTACCTTTCTTCAGCAAGAAGCTCTCCGTCGTTCCGATGAAGTAATTAGAGCCTTAGAAACGTATGGAAGTGCCTTAAGCTCTGATGGCGATGCTTTACTAAAGCTAGAAAATGACGGTCAAACGATTTACCGCGATTTAAGCTTAGTTTTTCCCGTCATCACCACAAGCTTGCATTCCCTTCGCAATATGTTTCCTCACTTGCAACCGAACCTTATCAAGCTAGCACTGGTAGATGAAGCAGGTACAACGTTAGTCCACCAACTCTTTCCCTTATTAGTGCGCTCGCAGCAAGCCGTTGTCGCCGGAGACCCTCAACAAATCGAACCCATAATCAACCTATGCGACGATGCTATCAGGCAATATCGTCTTTCTGCTTTTCTCGACCAAGGATTGAGCGACAAAGACTACTATCGCTATGCTCCTACTGCCAAGTATACCGCCACAGCTTACCACAGAGCCGCCGGAGCAACGGGTCAAGAAGGGGATTTAGGGACGGGAATTGTTTTGAGGAATCATTATCGCTCCCCCGCAGCGATTATCAGTTTTTGCAGTCCCAATTATCCCAATGGGTTGATAATCCATACCCCAGATAAGCCTTCCAAGCTAGGAACGAATTTAATAGCCTATCATGTCGAGGGCAGTCACATCGAACAGGTAAATCCGGCTGAGATAGATGGCATCGTAGCAGCGATTGAATTTTTGCTTCAACATGGCTATAGCATTCCCCAAATAGGGGTTATGTCCCCGTATCTGAGTCAAGCTAACGCTTTAAAGGCGCGATTGAGAGGAATCTGGAGAGACTTTAACCACGACGACATTGGAACGGTTCACAACTATGTGGGAGGACAGAAAAAGGCAATTCTCTTTTCTCCCTACCAATGCCTTGCCGACCATAGCTTTTGGTTTATTAACCGCAAACCCAATCTGCTCAATACCGCCGTCAGTCGGGCAGAAGAATTGTTTGTTGTCGTTGGGAATCTTCAAGAGCTAGAGCAGGCAGGAGGCGAGACGGCACGGATGATTCAGCATATTCGCACTTGGGGAAAAATTTACTTGACTCCGAGCGAGATTTCTGTGAATGGTTTTCGGGCATCGGCTCCAACGTCGAACCGAAAACCGAAAAACGTCAAGCAATTACCGTGAAATTGTTGAGTACAGAATAATGTCTATCGACAAGAAAGAATTAATTCGTCGCGTATCTAACCGAGTAGGCAAGGAAACTGGCACAGTAGAAGAGGTCGTTGATGCTACCTTCAATGAAATTTATCAATCTCTCAAACAGGGCGAGAGTGTCAGCCTACGCGATTTTGGGACGTTTTACGTGCGAGTCGAGCGAGAAAGCTGGGCGTTCAAATTCAATCCCTCCCAACGGCTGCGGAAGTTGTTTGGCTGGTCATCGACATATAAAGGAGAGATCTAGTCAAATTGGTCTAGAAGAATTTTCTGAATTTTGACAGCGCTAGCATTGCCAAGTTCATTTGGCTCTAACTTATGCAGCCCACCTCCATACACTCGACTTTCACCTATCAATGTCTGCTCGGAAAGTTGATTGAGAGCTTGCCACACTTTTTTCAATAACAGGGGTCGAGCGGAAAGTGCTTGCTTTAAGAAGGGTTTAGGATACAGCATTAAGTAGACGTTAGATGCCGTTGCCATTGAGCGATTGAGGATAAATCGGAAAGGTTTGCCTCTACTGGTGTTTTCTCGTCCCATGTACGTGCAGAGGAAGGGAGCAGGAGGGCGGTTTTCTTGCGAGTACCAGGGATTCCGATGGCGGCATAGGTAGCGATCGCTAATTCCTTTTTCTCTCCCTAACTGAAGATATTGCCAAAGAGAGGGATATTTAGCAAAAACGTCGTCTTCAAATAAATAGCACGTTAGCAAGAATAGCTGGCGATCTAAAATCGGGTTGCCAAAACGATCAGCTTCAATCTCATCCACTAATAAATATCTCGGACTGGGCAAAATTGGTTGAAAAAACGCTTTGGGAAGTTGATATTGAGAGATTTGCTCCGATGTCAGGACAAAAAAGTGATTAGCACCCGTCGCCAGACCCCGTTTGATGGTAAATAAGTCAGATAGCTTTAATTTTTGAGTCTCAAAATCCTTCCCTCCTAGTGCTAGCTCGTCCGACAAATTCGTAGCTCTTGACAGTTTTAAGTTTTGGGCAGCCTCGTTTTGGTATATGACAGCTTCCTTTTCTTCCATCCAAGAGGACGTGGGTCTGACGGCTCCCGCTAGACGGGGCATACAAGCTGCCGAGGCAACCTCGCTCGGAAGACCCACACCATTCGCTCCGTCCGTCGTTGCGTCAAAAATTTGTAGCTGTCTTTTCTCGATAGAATGGCGATTAGACCCCCGCCCGAACTGAGTCCACTTAGCGGTACGGCGAAGTTCTGCTATCGATACCATTTGAGACATCTGAGGGACTGTCAGGCTCCCGCCATAGGTAAACTCAACCGCATGAAAAGCTGGTGACTGTTCCTTTCTCAACCAAATCACGGCGGATGATACTAGGGCATCTTCAAACTGTAACTGAACCGGAGCAAAACGATGTACTCGCAGCAAGGTAACGCGCTCCGTCAGGTACTCTTTAATTTGTTGTCCATAATTCACGTCCATAAATCCACTGGGGATGAGCCATCCCGCTAGACCTCCCGCTTGCAGGAAGGCATCGCTCAGACAAAGGAAATGGCAGTAGAGTCCGGCTAACCCACTGAGTTGAACTCCCACCGTTTGCTTCGTTGTTCGTTGTAGTCGTAGCTTCTCCTCTCTAGTTAAATGGTGATGCCGGACATAGGGCGGGTTACAAATGAGTAGATTAGCTTTCGCTTCGTTAGAGTTAGGGGGCGTAGCTTGAGTAAAATCGGCAAGATGTAATTGTAACGGGGCGTGACTCCAAAGCTTAGTTGCTTCAAGACCATAATGGGGGTCAATTTCGTAGCCGACTGCCTCGACAATTTGCTCCGGTGGGAATTGCTGCAATAATGCCGAATAAAATGAACCAGTCCCAAAAGCCGGGTCGAGAAACCGAATTTTGAAGTTGGCTGGTAATAACCTGCGGGCAAATTCTACGATCTCTAAAGCCAGCGCTCCAGGAGTAGCAAATTGACCCAGCTTGTTTCTTTCAGTCTGGGTTTTGGCAGCATCCAGTTGGTGATTGAGCAAAACCCTTGTTTTTTCAATAGCTTTGATGACTTTCATAGAAAGCGTTTCTCTCAATCTCTATAATCCAAATAGGGCTAAGTCATCAATCCGGTGTTCCCATACCCAATCAATCCCTTCTGCCGCTTCATAGCCTAAGTAACCACTATCAAAATAACCGCAAAGAAACAGAACAAAACGAACTTCATTGCCGTAGTTGCTTCTGAGTTGAGCGGCTTTAATCGCTTCTTCTTTGCGTCGCTTATTTGTATTGGTATAATCCCCCGCCGATTTTGCTTCAATTAGAAGCGGAAAGTCGCCAGAACTCGACCGTTCGGGCATAATCGCTACGTCAATGGGAATATTGATCTGTTGGCTGCCGGACTGTAGGCTGACTGGAATATTGAGGCGAAAAGTAAAAGTTCCCGGCAGCATGGTTTCAAAGTTTAGCCTAGTACCGGATTGAATATAGGTATAGCCCCGTTGTTCCAACCATTGCCGAATCATCGCTAGCTGTCTCCGTTCTTGAGCATTACGAACGATTGGATCTGAGATAGCACCACAGAGACGGTCAGCAACGATCGTAGCTGCTCTGGCGACTTCTATCTCAGTAGGTTCTCGTTCGTTATCCAGCCAGGTAAAAATGTCTCTGTCGGTCAGTTGCCGGACGATTTGACCGATTTTCTCAAGTTCTGCTTCAACAGTGGCACTATTCATTCGGGGAGGAATTCGGGGCGTTTTTTGCTTGTTATCTCCTTCCATATTTTTAACCAAGTTGGGGGAAACTTCGGCTAAACCGATGAGACGGTCGCGGGCGAGGGGAGGTGCAGCGGCCATGCGGAGTATGGGCAGAACCCCTGGATGTTCTCGTAGCACTTGGGGCGAGATGTTAGTCAAATTGGCTGTCCAAGCTAAGGCAGACTCAACAAGCCCAATGGTAGAAAAGCGAGTTTCACGGTAGGCAGAGGGAGCAAACTCCATAAACCAGCGATTGTATAAGTCAACCGACCGAGCAATATCAGACTTCCATAAATGGGGTTTGTCGGCATTAACTGGCACGGTCTTACTCCGCTTGACTTAAATGAGAGCTTTGAAATTGTTGCTCGATCTTGCTGCTCGCTTGTTTCAGCTTATCATTAGAGCGATCGCTTTTGAAAAAAAAGGAAACTTTGGAAACTTATTAGAAACACTACAACATTTTTTTGACAGTCTGCGAAAATCGGTGTCAGAATGGGTTAAATACTGACAGGGAGCGATCGATGAAGATTACCAGGCATCGAGAAAAAATCCTAGAAGCCCTACGAGAATGGTTTCGCCTTCACAAAGAAGGCCCAACTTTAGAAGAATTGTGTCAAGAACTGGAAATGCACCCTCGTCAGAAGGCGACCGTGCAACGCTGGTTGCAGACAATGCGCGGGATTGATGTGGAATGGGACGACCACATTAAAAGAAGTCTGCACCTCATCAGAGAAGAACCCGCCGAACCGGAGATACAAATTTCTGTAACGGAAACTTTGCGGTATTTGGCGACGGGGTTGGTGGAATGGGAAAAACGGGACTTCCAAAAACGCGCGCACCTGCCGAAGGCACTCAGGATTGGGATGTCCCGAATGTACCTGACATCTTTGTTGCAAGGCGATCGCACCGCCCCAGAAAATCTCCCCGAATTTTTTGAGTGGGCAGAAAATCCAGTAATTCAGTGGTTGCCAGCTTCAGACATCAAAAATCTTTCCCACGAAATTGCCTTCATCGATGACGGTCTGGTTTCCGACTTTACTTTACAGTGGCAGGTTTCAGGATCTGACGTAGAGAAGCAGGTACAAGAAAAAGTACTGCAAGATGTCCTTGAATACTGTCGAGGACATCAACTAGAAGAAGAGTATCGAAACTTTCGGAAGCTGATTATTACTCAGCCCGTCCTTCCCTACGCCGAATACCGCCGCTTCATGTCTTCCTCCTCCCCACTGAAACCCCTACGCGAATTCTTGCCGCAAACCTATGTCGATTTAGTCGAGTTAGAAGCTAACAACACCTATCATTTTTGTCCGAGGTGTAAGTACGTCCAGTGGCGACGCACCGATGGGACTTATCGCTGCTGCAATCACTGGTGCAGGCGACTATCTGCTCGGCTCAACCTCCCGCTACTTCCGCCCATTTCTTTTCACGAAGCCGAGACTTGGAAAGCCGTTACCCCAGGGGTGTATCGGTTCGGGACATTGCCGGGACTCTGGGAAATTCAGCTAGCCGAAGAACTGACAAAACTGGGAGTCCGCGTTACCCTCTGGCCGGAGATTGACGAATATGACTTACTCGTAGAGTTTAGCCGCAAAGTCCGTTGGGCGATCGATCTCAAAGATTGGTCTTGTTTGGACGAAGAACGGCTTTCTAGGGTAAAAGCTCGCTCTGATACGCAGGAAACGTTTGTCGTTTTTCCAGACGAGCGAGAAGAGGCTTTGCGACTGTCGGTAGTTCGCGAACAACTCGAACCCCAATTAAACGGCGTGCGTTTGCGACTCGTGAGCGAAATTATTGCTCAAGCAAAAAAAATTCGGGAGAAGAAAAGCCATGCGCGACCTTTTTAGCTGGGGCAAAGACCTCCGTTCCGCTCTTCGGAACTCAGATGACTTAAAAGATTACGTGGCAGATATTTTACCTGATGTTGATGCCAAGGTACGAGATAAAGAAAGGGGGCGGCTTGCCCAGCTTATCGCCGAGGTGGAATTGGGGCTAACATTGCTCAAAGAAATCGCTCCAGAAGATCCTGCCAGTTCCGTTTCCGCCTTGCTTTTAGGATATCGCTTTCCCGTCGCTTACCTCCAAAATGAGGAACCCTGGCAACTGGTTCAAAAAGCCCGTTTCTACCTTATTCGTCGCAAAGGAATACAATGGGAGAGATCGCTTCAAACGTACATCAACATCCCTGAGATTGTCAGAATCTTCTCCCTCACTTCCCCTGACGATGTTCCTCAACTGATTCCCTCCAGTACCTATCCCCGTCGCGCTCACCTCTATCGTCAAACCTTATCAAAAACCCCACCGCACCAAAAAAGAAAGGTCGAACTCGCCACTGAGGGATATTGGTATGCCAAGATTTCCCACAAAGGTAACTCCCCGGTCGAAATTCCCATTCAGATCCCCAAAGCGGTTGCCAATTTAGCGCCTAGTCCTCAAGTATCTTTTCATCGCACGCGAGAGAGCGATAATCCGCCCCATACGGTTAAACTCTCAGAATTGCTGCTTTCTGCCCAGGAAATGGACGATAAGCTGGCAAAATTAGGGAGCGAGCCGGAAAATTACCATAGCCGCTTATCTGGAATCGCCTTGCAGCTATACGATGCCGTCAGGGATGACTTTCATCCAGATACCGAGCTAAAACTCTCGCAACTCGTCCACATTGTCGGTCTCTTGAACGTAGGTAAATCGACGCTGCTAGAAGTTCTTATTTACCACTTTGCCAAACAGGGATATCGGTGTGCGTTGATAGTTAATGATGTGGTAGCTGCCGTGCGCCTAGCATCCCTATTTGCACACCGACTCTCGATTCCGGCGGCACCCATTTTAGGCGCAGATCGCTCGGATCACTTAGAAAAAGTTTACGAACCCCTTCTGGCAGAGTCGGGAGAAGAGATTGCCCAAGGTGGAAAGCATCCTGCTTGGCGCTGGTTTAGTCCTGTCTGTCCTTTACTCGCTTTGGTGCGCTCGCAGCAGAAGTGGGAATTTGGAGAAGAACCTTGCCATAGTCTTTATCCAAAAGTTCCCGCCTCGACCGAAAGAGAAGATAGCGATGAAGATGACGATTGGGAGGAACTGTCACAGAAAGAGCAATATACCTGTCCCATGTATTACAAGTGTCCGCGTCACCAACTAGAACGGGACATTTCCCAAGCAACGCTCTGGGTGCTTACCCCGTCGAGCTTTATTCATACCCGAGTCCCCCGTCAGGTATTCGATAAAAAACTCACCTTCGCTGAGGCAGTTTACCGCGAGTGCGATTTTCTTTTTGTTGACGAAGCCGACCGGGTACAGGTGCAGTTTGACGAAGCCTTTGCACCCAGCCAAGTTTTAGTCGATGCCTCTGGAAATTCGTTTTTAAATAAACTCGGACTGAAGTTTGCTACCACAATCTATAATTCCGACCGCCGCAGCATGGGAGCCGAACTGTTTGCCGCATTTAAGAGAGCGCATGACTATGCCCAAATTGCCACCGACCTCATTCTTCCCCGACTTCATAACCAACCGGAACTGATTGAGTGGTTGGGCAAAAATCCTTTTACGGGTCGTTCTCTGTTTGCCCATATTGTCCGCGACCTTCTGGATGCCCCTTCACAAGAAGAAAATAGCGAAGTGCCAAATCAGCCCAAGCTGACTCGAAAAGAGCGATCTTCAAAGCGATACCGACGCATCGAGCGAGATTTTCCCCTCGAAGAGCAACGCCAGCATCGCAAACAGCTAATGCAGAGTTTAGAAGAATTTTTACAAGCTCCCCTCAATCGCCGGAGAGGGGGAGAACTTTCAGACATTGCTTTGACCCTGTTGAGCGCTGAAAACGAACGAGCGGCATTAGCCGAGGTGGGCGAGTGGCTGCACCGATGGCTTGAATTTTTGGAAATTTCCTTGAAAAAGACTCAGTTTGAGGAAGTTAAGCGTAACTTATACTTGGCGATTCTCATTACGGTGCTAAACGATCGCCTGGGCTTCCTAATCGACCACCTGAGCGAACTAATTCGCAGCCGAATTATCGACCTGCACGACCTCAGCCAAGTTCTGGTATATCGTCCCCCGCGCGATTATCTCCCAGTCGTCCCATCCTCGCCCGTCGGGAATATTCTGGGCTTCAGATATACGAGAGAGCGAGGCAGCAGTCAAGGGGGAAAGCTGGAGTATTTTCGCTATGTTGGGGTCGGTCGCGCTTTACTTCTCAATTTTCCCCATCTTTGGGCGGTTGATGATTGGGATGGACCCCATACGGTACTCATATCGGGGACTAGCTATGCCCCAGGAACTCCTGCTTATCATATCAAAGAAACTCCCACCGTCTTACTAGAACCTACAGCTTCAACGCGATCGGGCGACGCGGGGATTGCCCAGAGCGAGTTTTTCTTCAATCCCCAACAGCGACCAGACGGTAAGTATATCGCCCTATCGGGATTGCCCCCCGCCGTCCGCAAAACTGCCAGTAGCGAAATGGTCGGAGCCATCTGCTACAAACCAGGACAAGCCCAAAGTTTTCTCGAACAGTTATTCGCTCGCCTTCAAGACTTAGAAAAGCAAGACCCTCAACAGTGGAGCGATCGCCAGCGCATCCTGCTTGTCACCAATAGTTACGACGAAGCCGAACAGATGGAGTCCAGTTTGAGACAGAATTACCGCGTCGAACAGATAGAGAATATTGCTGTCCTTCGTCGCGACAATGCGCCCGCTCGTTTAAAGGGGATTCGTCGGGGTCAAATTCGGGATTTGAAAGATCGTCCCACCCAGATTGTCATTGCTCCTTTGATGGCGCTGGAGCGGGGTCATAATATCCTTAATGTTACCCGCCAAGCAGCATTTGGTGCAGCAGTGTTCTTGAGCCGCCCTATGCCCGTTCCTGATGATTGGCAAACTACCGTCGGGCAACTTAACAACTGGGCACTGAATAAGTGTTTGGATGCCACTTTCTCTGAGACATTGCTTACTGAGAGTGAGTTTGTAACTTTAGCTCGGGTTGAAGACCGATTTTACCGCGATGCCGTTGCTAAGATGCTCGACCTCAACTGTCGGGCGATGTCTTTCAAGCAGCTAACGCCAGAAGAACGATCCGTCCTTTGCTGGACTCAGTTGGTGAGTATTTGGCAAATCATCGGGCGTTTGGTAAGAGGGGGAGTTCCTTGCCTCGTTCATTTTTTGGATGTCAAGTTCGCCCCCTTATCGGCAGAGGGCAAATCCGACAACGAAACGACTTCACTGTTAGTTGGCATCCTCAAAGAACTTCAAACCTTAAGCGAGGGGGAAGGAATACGCCCCTATCAAAAGACGCTCATGCGATCGCTCTACGGAGCTTTCTTCAAAATCCTCAAAGCTACAAAGGAATTACATCATGATCTTTAACGCGATTCTCCCTGGTGCTTGGGAACTGACCCAAGACGTACAATACAATCTCTTTACGCTTCGAGTTCCCCTTGAATGGCAACAAGTCGCTCAATCTCTAGCTAAAGAGCGCGTCAAAAAAGGATATGCCAAGTATCCATCCGTTCCCGTTTACTCCCTCGATCCGATTGTGGCTGGAAGCTTTCCCAAAATCGTTCAAACGATGCGTTATGGCTGGCAAAAAGAAGGGTTGCCTTGGCTATTGGCAAAAGAAAAAGCCGATCTCTCTTATTTACCAGAACTCATCAAAGATTGGCTGAAAGAAGAATTTAGCCACTGTTTGGGAGACGCACAGGTTGATGCTTGGCTGAACAACCTTAACAACAATGCTTGGCGCTGGGATGAAGACCCAACGACTTATTCCTTGCAACACCCGCCCCAAAATCGCTCTGACATCGAGATCCGTTTTCAGGCAATCCCCGATTACCTGGCACTTAAGTTTCTCGAAAACCCAACCGTTTCCTTTGAGGGGGATATTCAACACCAACTGACTTTTTATCGAGTGGTTAGCCTCAAAGGAGCGGAACTCATGTCGTGGCCTCCCTATCCGGTTCCGCTCATCAACGAGAAAAAAGAACGAGTCGGTACAGCCAAAATCTCTTTTGTCATCCGTTTCACGCTGCAAACAGTTCCCTGGCGCAAAAAACCGCTCGTCTACCATCAACTATCAACTCGACTCTGGGTGGCTGAACCTTTGAAACCCTTACCCTATCGAGGAGCCACTGTTTATATTGGGGATAATCGACGCTGGTTAGATGGGGTTCGTCAACCGTTCTGTTTTATCTCTGTGCCGATAAAGCAAAACGAACAGAAAGCCAGATGGCCCAGAGCGATTAGCAATCTACTACTTTCTAATGATTCTCAACTCCCCGACCCTAACACCCTAGCTTTAGAACCCGCCTACAATTGGCCGACGTTCGGCGAACACAATAATGGCATTCAAGCGGCGATTGCATACGATTCTCGGCATCGCGGAAAAATCCCTTGCCTTCGAGGGATAAGTCCACGAGATTTAACCAGTCTAGAGCGAGCGATACAAGACCGTCTCCCTGTTAAGCGCGTTGGTGAGGCAGTCAAGGTATCGGGTACGGTTGCACCTTTTTGGGAACCAGGAAAACCCAAAAAGAAAGGTGATAAGTCACCTAAAGACCCTAACGATTTATCTACCATCATGCTGCGACCCAACATCGCCGCCCCTGCCGTATTTTGTCATCCTAACCATCCTTTACAGACGATATTGATTCTCTGGGAAACCCCCCAATGTCGAGATGCGCTCATTGCCCAAATCTGTCAACTGCTTTGTCTGTCTCCAAAAGGGGAAGCCAAACCCTATCAAACGTCTACTGGCAGCCAAGGAGAAGAACAGCTTTATGAAGGCGAATTAGGGTCTCTTTGTATTAGGACTCAACACGTTGAAGATCTCAGCCAAAAACTCGATATCGATAATCCTTCAGCAACAGGCAAAACCAGACAACAACGGCGCGTTAACTTGCTTTCCGAGCGCATCCATCAGATTAGTTCGTTTTTACCCCCATCAGAAGGACTAAGCGGTGCCTTAGTCGAAATCAAGCCAAAAAAATCCTTCTTTATTCCAGAATCAGATCCCAAGCTAGCTTGGCGAATCGGAGCAATGCAGGCAGGCTATCTCAATCAGCACATCCATGCCGTGACAGGTCGTAAAAAGACAGGAGAGGAATATGTGCTTAAATCGGCTGAGAATCGCGTGAAAAAAGCTGTATCGGACTTGTTACGGCAATTTGGGATACTGCCAATTCCCCTTATCAAGCCAGAAGAACTAGATGGAATAGGACAAAATCTATGGCTAACGTGCTTTTATGCCCTGCGCCGAACCCGAAAGACAACCGCTAGCAACCAACCTTCTACGGTGGCGCTGATGGTACGAGTTAACCCAGTAACAGGAATAGTGGAACTGACAACCCCAACCTTATTCAAGGAACAAGGTTGGGTTTCGTATCCCGTTGGACTGGGATATCTGCTACAAGAAAAATGGGATGTTGACTCCTATTTTGAGGAAACGACGGTTGACCTTGATGATGAACAACCGTTGAACCAGAAAAAACAGGAACAACAGCTTCTCAATAAATTTGTCACTGACTGTTTGCGGGACTGCCTGAATACCCCAATCGAACAAGATAAGTCCCCCTATGTCCTGTTTATGGTAGAAGCACACAATGCTCGAAAGCTACTTACTTGGCCCAGAAACCCAGATGTCCCTGCCAACGACTTACCCAGCGAACTAAAACTGACAGAATCAGAAAGCAACCGTTTGTGGGTCGTGCGGTTGCGGACGTACATCAAAGATGAAGTTCCAGCGGGGATTGTCAAAGATAATCCTGGCAGTCGTACCTGTGGGGTCTTTCGCTGGCAGGATGTATGTGATGATACAGATGATTCCCCAGACTGCCCTCGAAGAAAATTTCTCTACCTTAGTATGAGAAAGCTTTTGACGACCGAGCAGGATACATTACGGAAATCCCAGTCTCGACTGGATAATGGCAGCCGACAAGCAGCGAATCCCAGACTTTTAGAAATAGCGCCCATTCATCACCCAGATATTGATAGCGACAAGCTAGCGACCTTCGTTCACTCGCTTAGAGAGCGCTGGCCTTATTTTGCTGATTACGTTGCTTTACCCTTCCCTTTTCCCTTCGCTACCAACGCTAAAGAGTATGCTGTTAGTGCCAAGGATGCGGTGGAACCAGATTTCTCAGATGAAGAGGAGATTGAATCAGAAGAAGAGGTTGAAATTATTCAATTGAGCTTGTTCGAGCCATCTCAATTTCTGTCCGGCGATTCAAGCGACGGCACTAGCTAATAATTCGCTCTTTAAACCTTGACTAATTGATATTATCTATAGACGTTTTCACAACTGAAAACCTGTTAGCTTTTACGTTTGCCGAGAGCGATGAAGGCTACCTTAACCGCCGCCATTCCTATCGCCTCATCGAAGCGGCGCTCGTCGTCGATAATTTACTTTCTAAATGTGACCAAATTGGTCACAGTTTTCCTCCATTAATTCCCGCTAACGAAATTTAACAATGACTGAGCCAATACGAGTGTATAAGGTTCATGGGACGAGTAGGGCCGCGGCTTTAACCATCCTCAGTGACGGAGTTCGCCGGGACGAATCGGAGAAAAAGCCTATCTCCCGAATCGCCTTCCGCGACCAATAGGTGTTGAGAAGTGACATTCTCGCAAACTATTATTTTTGGGTCAACTTTTAAGAGATGATAGTTTAAAGAGAACTACGGTTTAGCTAGTGACTCCTGACGCGATCGCGAACTTTCCAGAACCCGATACTTTGCTATTAGCCGCGCCTTTGCCATTGACCCTACACCCGGCGGAGGTATATTTGGCATCTCTGGGAGTCGGGAGTCGGCGCACCATGCGAGAAGCCCTCAACGCGATCGCATCTTTACTAACGGAAGGATGTGGCGATGCAAGCACCTTAGACTGGGCGGCGTTGCGCTACCAGCACACGGCGGCGGTGCGTTCCGTCCTCATGGATAAATACAGTCCGGCAATGGCGAATAAGATGCTCTGTGCCCTGCGGCGGACGCTCTCCGAAGCCCGTCGGCTGGGGTTGATAAGTTCGGAAGACTGCGATAAAGCTGTAGATATTGCCTCAGTGCGGGGAAGTTCCTTGCTGCGGGGACGCTCTTTGAGTTCTTCTGAGATTGCCGCTTTGATGGAAGCTTGTACTTCTGACCCAACCAATACGGGCATGAGAGATGCAGCGCTGTTGAGCCTTTTAATGGTGGGGTTGCGACGCTCTGAAGTAGTGAACCTCGACAATTCCGATTTTAACCCCCGCACTAGAGCGCTGACGATAAGGGGGGCTAAAGGAAAAAAAGACCGGAGTAATTACTTGCCTTCTGGCGGGGTAAGGGCAGTAAAAGATTGGTTAAAAGTGAGGGGGTTAGAGCCTGGCCCCTTATTATATCCGTTGACTAAAGCCAAGTGTATCATTCCTCGACGCATGAGCGAGCAAGGGGTGATGGCAGCTTTGCACAGAAGGCGATCGATAGCGGGAATTGCCCCCTTTTCTCCCCACGATTTGAGAAGAACTTTCATCAGCGATCTCTTAGATGCGGGAGTTGATTTGGTTACGGTGTCTCAGTTGGCGGGTCATGCTTCTCCTTCTACCACGTCCAAGTACGATAGGAGAGGAGAAGCGGCGAAGAAACGGGCGATCGATCTGCTTAATGTTCCTTATAATGGGCGATCGCGGCGCAAATAAAAGAAATCATCACTTTTTTTATGCTGCAAGTTGCAAGTCACAGTTAGATCTTTATGCACGCGAGCGCATCCATCGACCAAAATAAAAAAATCGTAGAAGGACGAAATTAACGCCATCTACGAATAAATAAGTGGAGGGAAAAAGATATTTTATCGATTAAATTAACTAACGCGAGCCAGTTCGGGCTTAATTGGTTGAAAACGATTAGTGATTTCGACTAATTCATCTAAAGATTGTTTGAGTCGTTCTTCAATATCTGCATCGAGTTGAAAGCTTCCATCTTCTTGTTTTTGAATTTGTCGATCGAGCGCATAAACAGATCCTAAAAAGTTTCTTGCCCCTAACTCAGACAAAACAGGTTTCAGTGCATAATCGATCGCCAGTAAATGAGCAAGCGTCCCACCAGTCGCGAGGGGTAAAATAACCTTACCCGATAGTGCTTTTTGGGACAATAAATCTAAAAATGCCTTCAGCACCCCTGTATAGGCAGCTTTATAGATGGGAGTGGCAATAATCAAAGCATCTGCCTTTTCAAGCGAGGCTTTTACAGGTTCCAATCCTGGGCTATCGTAGCGTCCGAAGACTAAATCCTCAGCAGGCAGATCCCGAACGGATATAATCTCGCTTTGGATGTCTTGTTGCTGTAATAACTTGGTGGCATATTCGAGAATGCCATAAGTTCTAGAAGGATGAGAAGGACTTCCGGCGAGCGCAACTACATAAACCATTATTCGATACTCCTTGTGTTAATTTCCTAAATGAGCAAATTGTTCTTTTCTGGAAGCTTTACTAGGGGTTGTGCCGAGATCCGTGTAAAAAAGTGCAAGATAGCGCTGAATTCCCTACCCAGTAGTCTTTTCAACTTACCTCTAAGTCACTAAGTTGTTGAGAAATCTTAATCGGACAGAGCTATCCAAACTTTGCCTAGTTAAATTCCTTTTAGGCAAAGTATAATGAACAGAGAAACATTTTTGTGAGGTTTTCAGCTATTCCTTTAGAACCATCTCCACTTTTATTTTCGGCAAAGTCGGTTTCTTACTCTCATCCTCCCGCGAAGGTAGCTTCACAACGAGACAGAGAATACCTGCGTCCAACGGAAGTTGAGAAAATGATTAATGTGGCTCGTCATGTTGGTAGACATGGATGTCGGGATGCGGCGATCGTTTTACTGATGTTCCGTCACGGGCTTCGCACGGCGGAGTTGGTTGCGCTCAAATGGTCGCAAGTCGATTTGGCAGGGGGCTATATCGAGATTCACCGCGTCAAGCACGGACATGATAGCATCCATCCTCTACGCGCTCCAGAACTGAGGGCATTACGTCAGATTCAACGAGATTATCCTGACACCCAATATGTGTTCGTTTCTGAGCGAAAAGCTCCGCTATCGACTAGAACTATTCGTCATCTTGTGGCAAGAGCCGGAGCGTTAGCGGGACTTGATGAACCTGTCCATCCCCATCAACTACGTCATGCTTGCGGTTATTATTTAGCTGCTGCTGGGCACGATACAAGAGCGATTCAGGATTATTTAGGACATAAAAACATTCACCATACTGTTCGTTACACGCAAATGTCTCCGAAACGATTTGAGTCTTTTTGGACAGATTAGAACAAGAGGGCGACATTTTGTTGTATTTTCGACAAGATTTATCGTGTAACAACGTCAGGAGCTTTCCCCGATTACTACAGTTTCTCGTACCGCCTACCCACAGTTTAAACTTAATCCTTCGGCTAAAGAACTAGCCGAACTCTATACGCCAACGATAGCTGAATTGAAGTTTGTTCGTTCTCGCATCAAAAGCCACCAAGGACTGTTGGGGTTGATGGTAATGCTCAAATCCTTTCAACGATTGGGTTATTTTATTTCTCCAGAACTTGTTCCGACTCCAGTCGTCAACTATATCCGCAAGTGCCTCAAGCTGAGTACAACAGTTTCGCATATTATCTCCGTGCGTTCGAGGCGTTATTACGAGACAGCAATCCGGGCTTATTTAGGTGTTAATCCCTACGACAAAAAAGCGCAAAAACTAGCAGCTATGGCAGTGGGACAAGCAGCCCTAGTCATGGAGCATCCAGCCGATTTAATCAATGTAGCTATCGAAGAATTAGTAAAACAACGTTATGAATTACCAGCTTTTAGTACAATCGACCGATTAGTCGGTCATATTCGCTCGGTTATTAATACCAGGTTATATCGAATAATAAATGCTAGATTATCCGACCTGGAAAAAGCCACATTAGAGCAACTAATTTCCTCGGACAAAGAGGAATTTTCTCTAACTCTAAATCTTCTCAAGTCTCCTCCAAAAAGTTCTACTCTATCCCACATGAAAGAACTACAAGTTAAGTTCGAGCGACTAATGGCTTTTGGAGATGCTAAACGAATATTATCAGATATTACGCCAGTTAAAATCAAGTCTTGGGCAGCTATAGCGAAAGCTTTAGATAGTTCGGAATTACGAGATCTCAAAATTTTTAAAAGACAAGCTTTACTGTTGTGCCTACTGTATCAAGCGCAGGTAAAAACCCGCGACCATTTGGTCGAGATGTTTCTCAAACGAATACAAACAATTCATAATAAGGCGAAGGAAAAGCTAGTTGAGTTAAGAGAAAAACATTTAACTCAAACCGAATCTTTGTTAGAAATCTTGATCAAAATTTTAGAAGTTTCTACTGAAGATTTAGATTCGGCTACATTAGGTCAGCAGGTTCAATTATTACTAGATTATCATGGCGGTGCGCCCCATCTATTGCAACAGTGTTCGGAAATTGCTGCCTACAATAGTAAAAACCACTTGCCTTTGTTGTGGCAGTTTTATTCGCGCCATCGCAAAGTATTATTTGATTTAGTTCGCTCGCTTGAAATTTGTTCGACTTCTTCTGACCAATCTTTGATAGAAGCACTAGCTTATGTTATCGTCTCGATCTTCCTAAATGTTGGGGCACGGGTAAAAGAGCCGCTGCTGATGGTAGTAAGTTTGAGGTCTATGAGAATAATTTACTGAGCGAGTATCATATTCGTTATGGGGGTTACGGCGGGATTGCTTACCACCACGTTTCCGACACATACATCGCACTGTTTACTCACTTCATCAACTGTGGCGTGTGGGAAGCCGTTTACATTCTCGATGGATTGCTCAAGAATAGATCGGACATTCAGCCAGATACTCTGCACGCTGATACACAAGGACAGTCTGCGCCCGTGTTTGCCTTATCTTATTTATTAGGCATCGAGCTAATGCCTCGCATTCGCAATTGGCAGGAATATACTTTCCTCCGTCCCAGTTCTGATGCTGTGTATGAGTATATTGATCCTTTATTTAAGGGAGTCGTTGATTGGAAGCTCATCAAAACGCACTGGCAAGATTTAATGCAGGTGGTTTTGTCTATTAAAGCTGGGAAATTAATGCCCTCAACGATTTTGAAAAAATTAGGCAGTTATAGTCAGAAAAATCGAGTCTATCAAGCATTTAAAGCTTTAGGACAAGCTATCCGAACGTTGTTTCTACTTCAATACATTTCAGATCGAGGTATAAGACAAGAGATTACTGCTTGCACGAATAAGGTTGAAGATTATCATCGCTTCTTAGATTGGTTATTTTTTGGTCATGATGGTGTCATTACAGAAAATGACCCAGAAGAACAGGAAAAACGCTTAAAGTATCTCGATCTGATTGCTAGTGCGGTAATTCTTCAAAATACGATTGATATGTCTTTGGTTGTTCAACATTTATGCGCTCAGGGGTATAAGCTATCTCAAGCGCAGTTGGCAACTTTAAGTCCTTATCTGACAAGACATATAAAACGATACGGGGATTATGTAGTGGATTGGCGGAATCTTCCTCAACCTTGGGAAAGTGCGATTGAGTTGCCTATTGATATTGTTGAAACCTAGATTCTGTAAGATTTATACGGTCATCTTGCACTTTTTTACACGGATCTCGGCACAACCCCAAACCCAACAATCTCAGACATTTGTTGGGTTTCGCTATCGCTTAACCCAACCTACGCAAATTTATGAATATTGAGTAATCGCAGGTAATTCCTCGTTAAGAAACCAATTGCCGACATCTCGCAGCTTATAATCTACTGGGTCGTGAAGGGTAAAAGTTCTTAAATCTCGCCAGTAGCGATCGAAACCGTACTTAGTAGCAGTAGCGCGACTGCCTAACGTTTCAAAAATGCGGGTGCTAATATCCAAACCGACGCGAGTTGCTTGAATTTTGGAAGCAAAAACGGCGATCGCGATTTTACCTCGTTCTTCGTGAGTCAGTGCCCCTTCTTTTTCCCAAGCTGCTTGTACTTCAGATGCTACCTTATCTGCTAGGGCGATCGCGGCTTGTAGTTCGACCCAGAATTCGCCATAATGATGCAAAATGTAAGGGTCTTGGGTGGCACTATCTACCCCAGAAGTCAACCATGGTTGACTTTTTGTTTGAGTGTATGCTTTTCCTGCTTCTAATGCGCCTTCTGCTACACCCAAATAGATATAGGTTTTAGTTAATTGAGCGATGATACCGAGGAAGGTTGCAAAGGCACTATCGGGAGGTGTGGGATATCCTAACACTTCCTCTTTGTAAACCAAGACGTTTTGAAAGCTAAAACTACTACTATCGGTGCGTCGTTGCCCAAAATTATCCCAATCTTGATGAGAGCTTAACCCTTCTCGTTCTCTAGGAATAACAAATAACACGGGCACTTCTACACCCTCTTGCCGTGCGGCAAACACCCGCCGATCTGCGATCGCAACACCCGTACCAAAACCTTTAATGCCATTGACGCGAAAATGTTCTCCGTCAGGTGTAATAGTCAGTCGGGTATCGCGCGTATTAATCGCATTTGCCCAAAATTGATTTTCTTGCGCCGTTTCCCGATAAAATCGCTCTTTTTGCGCTAAAGTTCCAGAAACATGACCTAATGCCACTAAATTGAGATGGTTGCCATACAGTTGTCCGATCGAACCATCCGCTTTCGAGAGTTTTTGAACCACCTTTAACGCTTCTACCCAAGTTGCGCCAGCGCCGCCGTATTCTTTAGGCACAACCAGAGGAAGCAAACCGCGATCGCGTAATTTCTCGATTTCGTCAGTCGGAATACCCGCCTTAGCATCGCGTTCCACTGCGGTTTGTATCAACTCTTGAGCGAGAGCATCTGCCACAGCTACATAATCTTTTAATTCATTGCGTTCGAGTAATTGCATAACCAAGTCTCCTTAATGTTAGTTGTTTGCATCAAACATCGCGTTTACCCAACTCAATTTGGCTTGCCAAAAAAGGGTCGCAGACGGATGCCAATTGCGCTTCCTGCAATAGCACAAGCAATCCACACCCAACCATGCAAACTAGTAGAGGCAATTCCGCCAAAGAAAGCGCTAACATTGCAACCAAAGGCTAAAAACGCGCCATAACCCATAATCAGACCGCCGAGTAATGCACTTGCGATCGCGCTTAAAGTCAACTGAATTTTAGGTATTAAACGACCTGCCAGCGCTGCTGCCAACACTGCCCCTAACACAATCCCAATATTCATCACCGAACTGACATCGGCAAATACTCCTCCATTGAGGGCTTGCTGCCCCATATCGCCACTCCAAAAAGGACTAGAAGAGGGATTCCAACCCAAAGCAGTGGCAAGCTGTGCCGACCACAGAGCAAAACCCCAAGTAATCCGCCACGGTTGACCGGAAAGCAGCAAAGTTATCCAATTGAGAACGGCTAACGCGATCGCACCCGCTAGTAGCGACCAAGGGCCGTAAAAGATAGCGCGAACTGATAAAGGGGCAATCATTTGTAGGCTTTCAGGTTTCTTGCGTCCGCTCCACCACCAAAGGATAACAGCCAGCAACAAGAACAATATTAATTGCACAAAAACAGCACTCATCCAACCCAGCGATTGACCCAGAAAAATTGGTTTAACAGAAGGTAAGACTGACCAGAATTGGCGAGTTAGACTTGCCCAAAATGCACCGATGCAGAAAGTCAATAGGGCAAACAGCATCTCAAGACTGCCACCTCCAATAGTGTAAAGCGTACCGCAGCCACAACCTCCACCGAGTTGCATTCCAATCCCAAATAACACTGCCCCAATTGCGCCTTGTACGCCCACTGGAGCTAATGCTCCTTCTGCCATTCCGTTTGCCAAGACGGGAGCAAAAAGAATGGTTGCTACAGCTAGCATGACCAACTGAGCATATATCCCTTTAACTTCTCGATTAATAAGCAGCTTGCGGTAGGCAGAAGTAAAGCTAAAGCGCGAATGATACAGCGTAACTCCTAATAAACCGCCAATGAGGAATAAAACGCTTTGTTGCCAGCTATATGAGCTTAGAGCAACCGCGATCGCCGCTAATAATGCAAGAGCGATCGCAACAATAAGTACCTAGGCAAAATTAATTGTATATTTGGTTCCAAAGTTTTTGAGAATGTTTTCCACAGATTCTACCAAGGTAGAATAACTCTCATAGGCATCA
>JALOOL010000281.1 GCA_025454425.1 Hydrococcus sp. Prado102
GGACGGCAGTTGCTCCACTTGGGGAGACCCCAAGACCGCACTGCCTCCGTTTCCCGTCGAGTCGAAACTGCCGAACCCGAAGGGGATTTTGGATTAATTTTTTTGTCTCCCTTGTCTTCCTTGTCCTCAAAAGTCCCCCTTGTCTTCCCACACTTTCCCTTTCCCCTTTCCCCAGTTATCAGTTTTATCCTTACTTCCGAATGGACGACTTTCGACTTTCGACTTTACATTAACTGTTCACTGTCTCAGTACCCAAGTATCTTTACTACCGCCGCCTTGGGAAGAGTTGACCACTAAGGAACCTTTTCTAAGGGCGACGCGAGTCAATCCGCCAGGATGGACGTAAATTTCTTCGCCGCGATGGAGGATGTAAGGACGCAAATCGACGTGTCTTCCCTCGATTTGGTCTTCGATGAGGGTAGGAACCCGCGAGAGACTGAGAGTAGGTTGGGCGATGTAGTTGCGAGGATTGGCTTTAATTCGTTGGGCAAAGTCTTCGCGTTCTGCTTGCGTGGAGTTGACACCGACTAACATTCCGTATCCGCCTGATTCATTAGCGGCTTTAACCACCAATTTATCTAAATTTTGCAAGACGTACTCGCGATCTTTATCTTGCCAGCATAGATAAGTAGGAACATTAGATAGAATGGGTTCTTCTCCCAAATAATAGCGAATCATTTCGGGAACGTAAGCATAGACGACTTTATCGTCCGATACGCCCGTTCCTGGGGCATTAGCTAAGGCGACGCGCCCTTGACGATAAACTTCCATCAATCCCGGTACGCCCAACAAAGAATCCGAACGAAAGACTTGCGGGTCTAAAAAGTCGTCGTCTACCCTACGATAGATGACATCAACGCGCCGCAGTCCTTTAGTAGTTTTCATCTGCAAGTAGCCATCAACGATCGCGAGATCTCGACCTTCTACTAATTCCACTCCCATCTGTTGTGCGATGAACGAATGTTCAAAATAAGCTGAGTTATAAGTCCCAGGAGTCAGAACGACAACGGTTGGTTCGGGTAGATGAGGCGGAGTAAGATTGAGTAAGGTTTCGAGTAAATGACTGGGATAGTCATCGACGGGTTGAATCCTCATGGTTTGAAAGACTTCGGGGAAAGTACTTTTCATTACCCGACGATTTTCGAGTACGTAGGAAATCCCCGAAGGAACGCGCAGGTTATCTTCGAGAACAAACCAATGACCGTCGCGATCGCGTACTAGATCTGTTCCCGTTATGTGACACCACACTCCCGCTGGCGGTTTCATCTCTAGGCAAGGTTTCAAGAAACCCGTGGCAGAATAGATGATATCAGCCGGAATTTTACCATCTTTGATAATAAGCTGTTCGTTGTAGATATCTCCTAAAAAGAGATTTAGCGCCCTAATCCGTTGTTTGAGTCCTTTTTCTAGGTGTTCCCAATCTTCGGCAGATACAATGCGCGGGATAATATCAAAGGGAAATATCTTTTCTACGCCTTGGTTATCGCTATAAACATTGAAAGTGACTCCCATCTTGAAGAGTGCAATCTGCGCTGTTTCTTGATGTTGTTTCAACTGTTCTACTGACAAATTCTGCATCCAATTCGCTAAGGGTGCAGCATGAGAGCGAGGTTTTCCTTTGTCTAAGAATAGTTCGTCATAAAAGCTCTCTGGGTCATAGTTACCTAATAGCACAGTACCCCTCCTCTAAATCTCTCATATCAGTAATTAGTAAGCGATCGCTGCAATCGTTTCTTTTACAGAATTGAATGAATTTTATCCCGTTATTGTAGCTAATCCTACAAGTTCAACAAATTTTAGAAATTCAACAAATTCTTTTCTAAAAAAATTAATATTTTCTTATGAAAATTGTCATTCAATTTGCGCTATCAATCGATTTTAAGAGTTTATGTCAACTTTAACAGACGCTCTCGAACGGATTTTCAACTGGTTACGAGCCAACCATCAAGAAGCAGCCTCATCATTGCAACCTGGACTCAGTTATGAGGAAATTGAGGCTAAATTAGCCCATTTACCCTTTCGTCTTCCTCAAGAAGTTTACGAACTCTATCAATGGCGTAATGGAATGGATGGAGAGACGAGTTTTTTCTACGACTATACGTTTCTTTCTTTGGAAGAATCACTAGAACGTATAAAATTTTGGGAGTCTGAAAATCTTGATGCCTATATTCCTTTTGGTTGGTTTCCTCTTTTTGAATTTGAAGGGGAATGGTTCGGTATTACAAAGCTTCTATAATCCCAATAGCGGACTGGTTGCAGAAACAATAAGAGAAGATGTTAACAGACATCCGAGCGAACATATTTATTACTTAGGCAAACAAATCATTAAAAAGACAACTTATATTGAAAATCAAGAAGAATTTAAGTCATATTTTTCTAAAGAAAGATGGTATGCCAGTCACGATAAATATGAAGAAATTACAGTTTTAGTCGATCGCAAAAACTCCAAAACAATTACAAGGCGTTATATCAATGGCGTTCTCAAACAAGAACAAGAAAAGATTCAACCCGTTCCCAATCATATTATTGAAACAATTATATTAGTTGGGATAATTTTTCTTATAATTGTCATAATTATTGCTTTTCTTACTTTTATATTAGCATCGTTTATTACTATTATTAAATGGTTTGTAGAAAATCATGCGATCGCAATCTATTTATAAATTGATATTAATAGTTTTATTTCCCTGTTATAATCAGCAACAAGCTAAAAACCAAAACAATTCAATACTTTTACTTATTTGAGGTATAAGCATGACTTGGATAATTACAGTAGCAACAGAATTTGTCGCAGATTTTATAAGCAAGTGGCTGGTTGAGTTAGTTACAGAAGTTATTGTAGGATTTGTTAGAGAAATTGTGATTGTTGCGATCGCGGCATGGATTGGAGAAAATATTGCTCAATTAATGGCACTATTAGCTGCTTATCTTAAAACTTTAGTTCCTGCATTCAACTAATGGAAAATTTAGATATTGGCACAACTACTAGCTGGGCAATTATGATTGGTTTAATCGGATTCGCAGCCTGGCGATTTTACAAATCTCGAAAAAAAACTCGGCGTTTGTTGAAATAATTTTTATTTTTAATTCTGGGCACGATCGCATTATCTTTTAGTTACTAATCATTCGTCCTGTTTTGCTGCTGATAAGCTAAATAAACAGCTTCTAGAAAAAGATTAGCTGTCACATCTTCAGGAATTTCCTCTAAAGAAATAATATCTTTAATTCGTTCGGCAATTTTTCGACATAATTCTCTTCTTGCTTGAGGAATCATTTCTTGTTGTCGTCGCAAATACTCTCGAATAACTGCAAAATCTTCCAATCGCAAGCGAGAAATATCTGCTTCTATTAATAGTTTATCTGCTAAAGTCTGTGCTTCTTCTGATAAAGTAAAATTTTTAGTAGTACTAGCAGTTTCTTCTTGAATGACAATGGTTCCTGCTACCAAATCGCCTAAGCGTTTTTCTCGCTTACCAAGCATAATTAAAAAGACACCGATAGATAAAAAATCGTCAACTGGTCGAAGCAATGCACGAAGCGTAGATTGTTGTATGCTAACGGTTTTTCCATCATCGCAAAGTACGCGAATTTTGACGAATTTTTTACCGGGTGTTTGTCCTTGCCAAAGGGTTTCAAAAAAGACAAAATATCCTACATAAATAGTAAAGAAAATTAAAAATTGAATGGCGATTAACCAAAGAGGTAGAGCGCTTGCACTCAATCCATAATTAGAAAGAAGATCTAAAACTAGAAAAGATAAAAATGCCCAGATTGTTAATGCAACAAACAGGATTAAACCCAGAACAATATAATCAATAATTAGAGCATAAGCTCTGTTACCAATTCCTGCCAAAGTAAATTCCAATTCTACACTTTCTGGCGTTTGAAAAGAAAATTGATTAAAAAATCGCATAAATTATTAAATAATTACCCCAGTGAAAAATTTTAACTAAAATTGCGATTTAACGCTCCCTAATTTGTAAATCGAGTCCTTCTTTTCTAATCCTTAGATCGTAATAAATAACTGCTTTAATAGCTTGCCAAAAAGGTAAAATAAACAAGTTACCGCTAAAACTCATCACAAAGGAAAAAAAGTAGACAATCCAGAATAAGATAGAACCAGGTTGTAAACTCATCATAATAATCTGAGGTAAATAACCTAAAACAGCTATGACAGGGATAGTAACAAGAAAAGCTACTAACACAATAAGCTGAATTCGGACAACTGAATTTTTAGTTAATCTCCAACTTCTGTCAATACTATCTGCTCCATCAATATCCTCTTCAACAGCTAAAGGAACTTCAGAAATTAGCCATCGCGAGAAAAACCAAATCAATAGAAAAATAAAGGCTAACAAACCTACTATTGCTACAATAGCTACAATTAAACCACCAAGAAATTGATTATTTAATATATTACCTATTACTCCTGAAATTGCTATTAGTAGTCCATAGCAAAGTCCCAGCCCAAAATAAATACCTACAAGTGAGAAAAATATTTGAATGCTTATCCTAAAAAATGACCATTGACGGGGAAGAAGATAACGCCTAGCTTGACTAACACTCTCTGGCTGATTGATTAATTCATTAAATGCTAACCGCGAAATTAGTGCAGCATTAACAAGATATTTAGGAAAGCAAAAAATCCAGATAAGAACACTAATTAATGTTAACAGTAAAAACCTGCCTATAGCTACTGTGCCAGCAGGCGTTACAAACACGCTACCAAACAAAGCAAAAAACAGTCCAAAAACTATACCCACTGCCAGAACGGGAAAAAATGACCATAAAATAGCTCTAAAAGCAATGCCAAGATATGCTTTTAAATTAGAGCGAAAAAGAACGACTGCGGCACTAACAATATTTCCTACACTCAAAGAACCGAGGGGTTGTCGAGGAGTTAAGCTATCGGACATAAAGAATATTGGGAGAAATCCACAATACGAAGATTTTTAACCGATATCTTAAGCTAGGTTTCTCTAAATTTCTTGAAATTTAAATTTTTATGAACATTCAACGTTGGATTGCGAGACGGGAATCGAACTGGAAGCGATTAGAAACTCTGTTGCAGCAGGTAGAGAAAAAAGGAATAAAATCTTTAAAAGCAGCACAAATAAAAGAATTAGCGAGTTTATACCGATCTACGTCTGCCGATCTCGCGCGTGCTAAAACCAATCAAGTCGAACAACTCATCGTCCAAAATTTACAAAAACTGACCTCTCGCGGTTACAGTCAAATTTATCAAGGTTCCAGGTCGCAAGAATGGTCGGCTATTTTAGAATTCTATCGCTGGGGATTTCCTAGAGTGGTTCAGCAGACGTGGATTTATACCGCTATAGCAACAGCAATTTTTCTGTTGAGTGCTTTAATCGCTTGGTGGTATGCTTGGCAAGATCCAACCTTTATTTCGCTGCTTGCTCCTCCTCATTTAATTTCTCAAGTACGCGATCGCGGCGAATTATGGATGGGTTCTATTTTAGACTATCAACCCGTAGCCTCTAGCGGAATTATGGTTAACAATATGACCGTTGCCTTTAGAGTCTTTGCTGGCGTGATTACGGCGGGAATTTTTACCGTATTTAGTCTGGCATTTAACGGGTTTCATATCGGCGCGATCGCAACCTTAGTCGGTCAACATAACTTAGCTTATCCTTTTTGGGCGTTTGTTTTTCCCCACGGTTCCCTAGAATTACCTGCAATATTCCTCGCAGGCGGCGCGGGTTTTTTAATTGCAAGAGGATTGCTTCTTCCTGGTAACTATCGTAGGGCAGATTCTCTCAAAATTTATGGATTCCAAGCAGCACAATTAGTCTTTGGAATCGTCCCCATGTTGTTCGTTGCGGGAATTATTGAAGGATTTTTTTCGCCAGTTCCTCAAATTCCCGAACCGATAAAATACTTGACGGGAACACTATTATTGACCCTGCTAGTTGTCTATTGCACCCGCGATCGAGCTAGAATCTAGCAAATCGTATTCCTAACACAACACTTGTCATAACATGATCGTCGATCGCAACGAATACCGTCAGCGTCGGGAACAAATAATGGAAAAAATTGGTAGTGGAACTGCGATCTTTCGCAGCGCTCCCATTGCCGTCATGCACAACGACGTAGAATATATCTATCGCCAAGATAGCGATTTCTTCTATTTAACGGGATTCAACGAACCCGAAGCGGTAGCAGTTATCGCACCCCATCACCCAGAACATCGTTTCATTCTCTTCGTACAGCCAAAAGATCCCGCAATGGAAACGTGGACGGGATATCGTTATGGAGTAGAAGGCGCAAAAGAAGTATTTGGCGCAGACGAAGCTTACTCCATTGCAGAAATCGACGAAAAACTTCCCCAATATTTAGAAAAAGCCGATCGCATATATTATCATCTAGGACGCGATCGCGCTTTTAACGAGAAAATTCTCTCCCATTATCAACGCTTAATTGCTACCTATCCCAGACGAGGAACCGGGCCAGTCGCGATCGAAGATACTAATTCTATCGTGCATCCCATGCGGCAAATCAAAAGCCATTCAGAATTAGAAATGTTGCGCAAAGCAACTGCTATTTCCGCCGCCGCACACAATCGCGCCAGAGAATTCGCCAAAATTGGACGCTACGAATATCAAATCGAAGCAGAAATCGAACACACTTTCCGCGTCGAAGGTGGAATCGGTGCTGCTTATCCTTCTATCGTTGCATCGGGTTCTAATGCCTGCATCTTGCATTACGTTGAGAACAATCGCCAACTACAAGACAACGATCTGTTGCTGATCGATGCAGGATGTTCCTACGGTTACTACAACGGCGATATTACTCGTACTTTCCCCGTCAATGGCAAATTCACCCCAGAACAAAAAATCCTTTACGAAATCGTCCTAGAAGCGCAATTAAAAGCCATTGAAGCCGTAAAACCCGGAAATCCTTATAATCAGTTCCACGATACTGCCGTGCGCGTCATAGTCGAAGGATTAATGGATTTAGGCTTACTACTGGGAGACATCGAAGAAATTATCAAAGAAGAAAAATACAAACCCTTCTATATGCACCGTACCGGACATTGGTTGGGATTGGACGTACACGATGTCGGCGCATACAAATGCGGTGAAGAAGCGTGGCAAACCTTACAACCCGGTCACGTCTTAACGGTGGAACCTGGCATTTATGTTGCTTGCGATATCAAACCTGTAGAAGGACAGCCAGAAGTTCCCGAAAAATGGCGCGGTATCGGCATCCGCATCGAAGATGACGTACTCGTTACGCCTGATGGCAATGAAGTTCTCACGGCGGCGGTTCCAAAAGCGATCGCAGATTTAGAAAGTTGAAAATCTCACGCAGAGGCGCTCCAGGCGCAGAGGTGGGAGACAAGGAGGACAAGGGGACATGAGAGAGTATGCATAAGTCTTGTTTTCCCATTCTCTGTTGCCTGTTGCCTCTTCCCTCTTTACTAATTCCCATTCTCCATCAATGTTTCTTTTTCTCTCTAAAATCCTGCCGCTATTTCTGTATCCTTTGGGATTGGCTTGTTTGCTGCTATTTATCGCTTTAATTATCTCGTGGAAACAATTATCCTGGTCGCAACTGCCAATTGCTTTGGCTTTAATCGTTTTATTGGTGTCGAGTAATGGTTGGACGCAAAACTTTCTCGTAAGATCGCTTGAAGGACAAAATATTCCGATAGAATTACCCAATGCCGATGCGATTGTTTTGCTGGGAGGTGCGACAAAATCTGCTACCAAACCGCGACCGATGGTTGATGTGAGCGAGCAAGGCGATCGCGTTCTCTATGCTGCTAAATTGTATTTAGAAAAAAAAGCACCGATTATTATTGCTTCTGGCGGTCGCATCGATTGGAATAGTGCCGGACAACCCGAAGCGGCAGATATGGCTCAATTATTAGAAATGATGGGGGTTCCAAAGGATGCGATCGTGCAAGAACCCGACTCTCTTAATACTTATCAAAATGCAGTTAATGTCAAAAAAATTCTCGACGAAAAAGGCATTCAAAAAATTTTATTAGTGACTTCTGCTTTACATATGCCGCGATCGCTATTAATTTTTCAACGCCAAAAAATTGAGGCAATTGCAGCGCCAACCGACTTTTTAGTTAGCGAACCAGAAATGGAAATTCCTAGTAGTAGTTTAGGCGCGATCGTTCTCAATTTATTACCCGATTCTGGTCGTCTGGAAATAACAACTAAAGTCATTAAAGAATATATTGGTACGATAATCTATCGTCTCAAGGGGTGG
>JALOOL010000282.1 GCA_025454425.1 Hydrococcus sp. Prado102
CCCAGCATAATCGACTTTGGACAACAAATGTAGCAACCCTTCAACGAATTCGTGGAAGAGAGTATACACTTCATCGAAAGTCATGAGGCTCGGTTAATCGTCGATAGGATGGGTTTTATAGCATATCAAATAGGCAACGGGCAAACGAATCCCATTTACCATTTTGGCACGACCGATACAATCGTCCATCCAAGCGCCGCCGCGTTTTTCGGCAGGACGGCTGTAGGGATCGAGATAAAAATAGGCGATCGCGTCTCCTGCTTCATTGTTAACCTGAAAGTAGCGTACATCTTCTTGCCAAACGGGTGCTTGTCCGTCCGCAGGCACGATAGTTACTCCAAAGATGCGTTTGGCTAATCCAAATAATCCCTCTAACACTCGCGGTAAGGGGAAGTAAGGACGCAATTCTTCTGCATTAAAATCAAATTTAGCTTCTCGCTGTTTTTCCGACCAATAAGCAATATCCCAATGTTTGAGATCGTCATTTCGATTTTGGATTTTGCGCTGCTCCTCGCTTCGCTTCGTGCGCGGCGGTTTTGGATTTTGGATTTCCTCCACAGATAAATCTGGGGAGTTATGACCAAATCTCTCTCCATAAGTATTAGCGAACGCTTTTAAATCTTCTAATTCGCGCACGGCTGCATTGTAACTTTCGTCGCACAGTTCTTGCAGCAATTTTTCTACTGCTTCTACGCCAGGAGCCATTTTTCTTGCTAAGCTAACTTCTGCATAGCTGTTATAACCTAGCAAATTCGCTTTTTCTTGGCGCAGTTGTAGAATTCTCTCCATTAAAGGATTGTTATCGAGTTCGCCGCTAGAGGCGCGAGTAATAAAAGCTTTATAGAGTTTTTCCCTTAGTTCGCGATTGGTACTGTATTTCATGAAGGGAAGGTAGCTGGGGTAGTCTAGGGTAATCACCCACGGCCCCTCTTCTGGCGTAGCGTTTTCTTCTCCTTCGGCGCGGGCGGTTTGGGCTGCTAAACTCAGTAAGCTAGCAGGCAAACCATCTATCTCTTGTTTGGTGGTTAGTTTTAATTTAAACGCTTTGGTCGCATCCAAAACGTTGTTAGAAAATTTGGTGGAAAGTTCTGCTAACTCTAGTTGAATTTGGTTGAAACGTTCTCTTTTTTCCCCTTCCAATCCCACGCCAGAAAGTTCGGCATCGCGGATAGCTGCCTCGACAACGCGTTTTTGGGCATTTTCTAAATTGGCATAGTCTTTGCTTTCGCGTAAAGCTTTAAAGGCTTCGTAGAGAGGTTTGCTTTGGCTGAGTTGGCTGCTAAATTGAACGACTTGAGGTTGTACGCTTTCGTATGCTTGTCGCACTTCGGGACTATTTTTCACTCCCATTAAGTGTCCGACAATTCCCCAACTCCAGGTAAGGCGTTCTTCTATTTGAGTGAGGGGTTCGACTAAACCTGCCCAAGTGGGAGTTACGTTAGCTTCTAAGTTAGCTAGTTCGATTTCTAGTTCGGCTAAGAGTTGTTCTATTGCAGGGGAGATGTGTTCTGCTTTAATTTTGTCAAAAGGAGGCAGTCCTTTCCCAATTAATAAAGGATTGTTTGTTACAGTCGCGTTAGTCATTTCGATTTTGGATTTTGGATTTTGGATTTTAAGTTTTGGATTTTTCCTCGGCGTATTCTTAAGCTAGCGCGATCGCGGGTTCTCTTGCAGTGGCGATCGCGTTCGGCAATTTCTACTTTTGTATAATTTCTTATGTTATTGAAGCGTCGTCGATTTTTAATGTTTCTCGCTGGAATAGGAAGTTTGGGACTCGCAACTTGCAACCGCCAAGCTTTAACGCAATCTCCTTCTTGTACTACTGCCAAAGAAAAGGTACGAATTGCTATTATTAGCGATCTTAACAGTCAGTATGGCTCGACGAGTTACGAACCAGAAGTCGATCGCGCGATCGCACTCATACAAGATTGGAAACCCGATTTAGTCCTTTGCGGCGGCGATATGGTAGCCGCACAAAAACGTTCCCTAAGCGAAGTTCAAATTAAGGCAATGTGGGAAGCGTTCGATCGCCATGTAGCTGCTCCCCTTAGAAAAGCTAATCTTCCTTTTGGTTTTACGATTGGCAATCATGACGGTTCGGGTGCGCTGTCAGGAGACAAGTTTATTTTTGAGAGCGATCGCGCTTTAGCATCAGCTTATTGGAAAGATCCTACCCATCAAACCGGATTGCAATTTGTGGATAGGGCGGGATACCCTTTTTACTATACGTTTATGCAAAATAAGATTTTTTATCTCGTCTGGGATGCTTCGACGAGTAACATTCCTCCCCAACAAATTGCCTGGGTTGAAAAAAGTCTCGCCAGTCCTGTAGCACGAGAGGCGACAATGCGAATCACGATCGGTCATCTTCCTCTTTATGGTATTGCAGTCGGTCGCGATCGACCTGGAGAATTTCTAGCTAATGCCGAAATGTTACAGACTTTGCTTGAGAAATATGAAGTTCATACTTACATTAGCGGTCATCAACACGCATACTTTCCTGGTAAAAAAGATAAATTAGAATTGCTTTATGCTGGGGCACTCGGTAGCGGGGCGCGACAGTTATTAAATAGTAATCTCGCACCTTACAAAACTTTAACGTTAATTGATGTCAATCTCGATTCTCAAACGACTGTATATACGACTTACAACATGAAAACGCTAGCCGTTATCGATATTAAAACGCTACCAACGACGATCGCAACGCCCAATGGAACAGTCTCACGTCGAGATATTAACTAATCGTTTTTAATGGCTATTTTTATTATCGCTTGACTCCGTTTTTTGATTCGCCAATTGTTTTTTTCGCGATCGCGACTGGTTTATTAGAAGATACTTTTTTTCTGCTTTGCGTCAGGCTAATTTTGTTTTTTCTCAACAAATTTCTGGTTTGAGCGCCACTCAATTTTATTCCAGTTAACTGTTCTAAATGATTTGCCAATCGTTCTCCAGTCCATCGTTTAAATGAATAACCTAGCTGAGTAGGTTCTTTGTCAACGACTTCCATTAATAATTGTATGTAATCTTCTGTAGCTTTGCGATAATTCCCTTGAGTTCGCTTGTCTCTGAAGCTTTCAAGATCGTTGGGATCGCTATGAACGCACCAGTAAGCGACCGTTCTATAAGAACAATCGAGAAAGTCAGCAATCTCTTGATAAGTTTTTCCTTCATTTCTTAGAAGCAATATCAAAATTCGCTGGATCGAATGAGAAGAATCACTCTTTTTTAACGCTTGCAGTAAACTTTCTTTTTGCCTTAAGGTTAGGAATTTTTTGCTTGGCATTTACCGCTATAACTGAAATTTAATGCACTTCTATTTTTAGTCAATTTGTCTTTACAAGGAACTTTTCTTATAAAAACTTTATCTAAAGTTTAAGCTAATTAGCAATGTTTTGCAAGTTAGATTTCCGATGTTTTAAGGCTTTATCTCAATGTAAGCCTTTCTAATCTTATGCAAATTAAATTCACAATATTTTTTTGGTTCTAATCTGTATCAAATCTTGAGTCAAAGCTTGGTTTTATATTTCGACTACCAAGCTCTCAAATTACCATGATAGTTAGTTTTACACGTAAACTAACTCGACGAACTTTAAGTTTTACAGTGCGATCGCCGAAAGTTCCCAATATATCACAAAACAGATGTATTTAAAGAATTTCTTTATTTTTTTACTTGTGTAAATACGTCCCAAAAAAAAACTCAAAAAATTTTTTGGATACTGTTATTTTGAAGCGATTACTGGGAATGATATCAATAGTGACCTTGTTTAAAGACTTTGATACTTTATGATGGAACGCGAACTACCCAGGAACAACCCCGCTAAGCGACTGTTAGAGATTTTGCAGAAAGCTTCGCAAAGTCCTAAAAACGAGCAAATTTCGGAAGTTCTAGGAACTGTCATACAAATTGAAAAAAATAATTATTCCTTCTATCACGGGTTTATTCATCTATTTTATCTCTTGGATTGCATTGAAAAAAACATTAAATACTTTTCAAAAATAAAGTTTAATAACTATCAAAAACTACTCCAAGATATTCGCGAAAAACTTACGTTAGTAGGAATTCAAGGTTTCCAAGAAAAAAAGGATGTTTGGGCATCGGTAAACGAACTTAATAATCCTAACTGGATCGATCTAAATTTTTTAGAAAACTGTGCGGAAGATCTTGAAGATAATAAAATTTTTCTGGGTTTAGAAATTCTCTCGGAAATCGCTACAGAGCTTGCTATGTGGAGAATAGAAATTGAGACTAGCAATATATCGGAAGAATTTAAGTGTCTTTTATTAGACAAATTACAAGATCCGATCGATGCCGTAGAAAATCATTATGCTTATGGCTCAGCAGGATTAAAAAAAGAGATTGAAGCAGGTATGACCAAAATTGCTTTAGTTGAAGATGAAATCGCCACCCCTCAAGAAAAAAGTTTCTTCGTAGAGAAATACTATACGCTCTTTAAAAGAATTGAGCTATTTCTCCAGCTTAAAATTAAGATTAAAGGTCTATTACCTGTAGGGTTAGTCGAACCTACCTCAGAAGATCTCCATCCTTGGAGACAGTTTGGCACGCTAGATAGAAACTGTTCTTGACAATGAGCGAGACTCAAAGGTGCGATCGCATTTGTGGCTATTCTCCGTTTACCGAAGGAAATAGAAAGAGCGCGATCGACTATAATTGAAATATAGATTTTATCTAAGATCGGATAAAAAATTCTTCAACGATTAATCGCTATGTCTTCAGATCGATCCCAAGAACCACAGCAAAATTCTACTTTAGAAGAAATTCGCGCTACACGTCTTGAAAAAGTCGAACAATTAAAAAAATTGGGGTTGAATCCTTACGAATATAAATGGGAAACAACGCATAAAGCCAAAGAATTACAAGAAAAATATGCCGATCTTGCTAATGGAGAAGAAGTCGAGATAGAAGTATCCGTGGCAGGACGAATTATGTCTCGTCGCAACATGGGTAAATTATCTTTTTTCAACCTTCAAGATGAAACGGGAACCATCCAACTCTATTTAGAAAAGAAAAAAATTCAAGCAACCATGACAGGCATCGAAAATTCCTTTAATAACCTAATTAAACTAACAGATACGGGAGACATTTTAGGGGTCAAAGGAACGATTAAGCGAACAGAAAAAGGCGAACTTTCTGTTTACGTCGGCGAATATTCACTGCTGACAAAATCTCTTTTACCTTTGCCCGATAAATGGCATGGTTTAACCGATACAGAAAAGCGCTACCGTCAGCGTTACGTCGATCTGATCGTCAATCCCGACGCGCGACAAACTTTCCGCCGTCGCGCTCAAATTACAGCCTCTATCCGTCGCTATTTAGAACAACAAGGATTTCTAGAAATCGAAACTCCTGTACTGCAAAGCGAAGCAGGTGGCGCAGACGCACGTCCATTTATTACCTATCACAATACTTTGGACATGGAATTGTATCTGCGTATTGCTACAGAATTGCATCTGAAGCGATTAATTGTCGGCGGATTTGAAAAAGTATTTGAACTCGGACGAATCTTTCGCAATGAGGGCGTTTCTACCAAGCACAATCCTGAATTTACTTCTATTGAAGTGTATCAGGCATATGGCGATTATCATGACATGATGGAGTTGACGGAAAATATTATTACTAGCGCAACCCAAGAAGTTTTAGACACCCTAAAATTCAACTATCAAGAGCATGAAGTTGACTTAACAACGCCTTGGCGACGAGTTACCATGCACGAAATCGTGCAGGAAAAAACTGGAGTAGATTTTACTCAATTTAAAACATTTGAAGAGGCAAAAACAGCCGCCCAAAAAGCAGATATCGGCGTACCAGAAGACTGTATTTCGATTGGAAAACTACTCAACGAAGCTTTCGAGCAAAAAGTAGAAGAAACCTTAATTCAACCAACCTATGTTATCGATTATCCCATCGAAATTTCACCGCTAGCTAAACCTCATCGATCTAAACCAGGATTAGTCGAACGATTTGAATTGTTTATTGTAGGACGGGAAACAGCTAATGGTTTTTCTGAGTTAACCGATCCTATCGATCAGCGAGAACGCTTGGAAGCACAAGCAGCGAAAAAGGCAGCAGGCAATGTAGAGGCGCATAGCGTCGATGAAGATTTTATAGCAGCATTAGAATACGGAATGCCTCCGACTGTTGGATTGGGAATTGGAATCGATCGCCTGGTCATGTTATTAACCAATTCTGCTAGCATTCGCGATGTTATTGCTTTCCCCTTGCTTAAATCCCAGAGTGCCGTTATCAAAGCTTTTGACTACGACGCACAAAAAAAAATTCTCCGAGTTGAATTTTCTAGCGGTAGCGTCTACAAATACCACGACATTCCCGAATCGATTTATCAACAACTGCAAAATGCTCCCTCAAAAGGTCAGTATTTTAACGCTCAAATTCGGGATAAATTTGGTTGCGATCGCGAAGTGTAACTAAACTTCTTATTCTTATTAAAGAAAAGGGTAGTGGCGGGATAAAAACGCTCGGTATTTTTAACTAGCAACTTGCGTTAGTCAATCCCGCGCCAGAAAAATTTTTTAGACAAGAGTGCGAAAAATGAGATTGAGCGTTGTGTAACTGAGTAAGTAGAAGTGAGATTTTCTCGCTCTCGCCGAAATCCTGAATATAGAAAGGCAATTTCTAAGCGTAGCTGCTAGCACTCAAACGCTCTTGTCATGGACAATCTCAATAAAAAGCTCCGTCAGCTTATTGCTTTTGCGTGTACCTCTACACCTGGCAGTTTAGAGCGTCAGCAACAACTCAATCAAATCTACCGATTGGTAATGAAATCCGGCAAACTCTGGAAAGATAGCACTCCATACTACAGTGACGCTCTCCAAGAGATGTGGGAGTATTGCTTTCGCCATTTGGAAGAATACGATCCAACTATAAAAGAAGTCATTACTTGGTTAGACGACGAACTCAAAAAGCGTTTGAGGCGATATCGATATGCTTATCAAAAACAGCACGAGCGACATATTACCATTCAAGCAAGAGAAGAAGATGAAAGCAGCGACCTGGTAAATGCTCTTAAAGCTTCTTCAGATATTCAGCAAGTTTTCGACATTTGGGAAAGAACGTTGGAGTGGGTTCGCGCCGACCCCGACAAAGTATTGTGCAACACTTATTTTAGAAAGCGTCCCGAAATCAATTGTCAAGCTTTATTTTTGCTGCGATTTCCCGACGAAACCTCTTGGAACGTTATTGCCCAAACATTCGATCTAACTCCCGCAGAAGCGAAAGATTTACCGAAATGGTATAACCGCAGATGTTTGCCGCTACTACGACAATTTGGGGTATCCCAGGGATATCTCGAAACTATTGCTATTAGTTAAGTACTAAATTTTTATCGCCTATCCCCAACCAATTACAATGATGAACAGTCAAATTGATAAAATAGAAGAATTAGCTATTCCCGTACCGATTACGCGAGAAATTTGGCAAAATGCTGAGGAATTTGCTAAATTACAGCCGACGAAAGCAAAAGCCGATCGCGTTTATCTAAATACTTTAGCCGTTCGCGTCGTCTACAATTACTTAAACCTTCTGGGAATTGCTACCAATCTAATAGCAGGAGACAGTTGGAATACTTCAATTCAGTGCGTTGCAGACGTTGCCGATTTAGAAGTTTTGGGTTCGGGACGTTTAGAATGTCGTCCTTTAATTGGCGAGATTGATAGCGATACTATTTGTTATGTTCCTCCAGAAGTGCAGTGCGATCGCATTGCTTATGTGGTCGTTCAAATCGATCTCGATAGTTCCCAAGCCAATTTGTTAGGATTTTCTAAAACTGTAACGAGTAGCCACTTAAAGTTAGAACAACTACAACCCATAGACTATCTGCTCGAATACTTAATGCAATTAAAACATTCGCACGCATCGCCGATTAACTTAAGTCAGTGGTTAGAAGGGATATTTCATTCGAGTTGGCAAGCATTAAATGACGCGCTCGCAACAATAAAACAACCAACCTTTGCTTTTCGTTCTCAACAAAAAATTGCAAGAGCAAAGCGAATTAATTTAATGCAACAAGAGGCGGCGGTAGATTTAGTTATTTCTCTCATGCCAGAAGATGAGATAAAAATGGATATTTTAGTTGAGATATATCCACCCAAAGAGCAATACTATCTTCCTAAAAATTTACAACTTATTTTACTTGACGATGAAGGCGGAAAACTGATGGAAGCCAAAGCACAAAATAACAAT
>JALOOL010000283.1 GCA_025454425.1 Hydrococcus sp. Prado102
TTGCCATCAAAAAAATGCTCGATGATATATTTTTTGTGTTGTTCTTTGAGTCGGTCTTCAGGCGTTACCGTTAAAGCGAGATAAGGATCGATCGCCGTCCCCGCTGCATATTCCTCCAATTGCATAATTAGCGAGGGAACGAGATTGACGGTTTGATGGAGTTTCGGATAGCGTTCTAGGATTAAAATTAAATCCAAATAATCTTTCGTTCCGTGCAACCGCGCCCAAGGTAAGCGATACTGTCCCATACCATCCGAAACAGCTTGGCGGGATTTGTATAAAGGTTGGTGTTGGTGCCAAATGAAAGCGACGTAGAGAGGATAAGACATAAGACAATTAGCTTGTAGATCGATTTGCAGAAATAGTCGATCGGACTGCTCTGTTTATTTGTTTTACTATGACATTCCTCTTTGTTTTTTGACATCCTCTCCAGCCTTTATGCGTGGAGATTCAATGCCCCGTCGCCGCGAAGCAACAGGGCATTAATTAGATTTTAAAAGAAATTATTCTTCGTCCAACCAACGAGCCGCATCTTTGGCATGATAAGTCAAAATGAGATCGGCGCCCGATCGCTTGAAGCTGGTTAAGGTTTCTAAAGTCACTCGTTTTTCGTCGATCCAACCGTTAAGGGCAGCAGCTTTAATCATCGAATATTCTCCCGAAACGTTGTAAGCAGCAACGGGTAAATTCGTCATTTCTTTGACTCGCCAAATGATATCCATGTAAGACAAGGCGGGTTTGACCATCAACATATCTGCCCCTTCTGCAATGTCTAATTCAACTTCTTTAAGTGCTTCTCTAGCATTGCCTGGATCCATTTGATAAGTTCTGCGATCGCCAAATTGCGGAGTTGATTCGGCAGCGTCGCGGAATGGCCCGTAATAAGCAGAGGCATACTTAGCTGCATAGGAGAGAATGGGCGTATCTTGAAATCCTGCTTCGTCTAATGCTTCTCGAATGGATTGCACGAACCCATCCATCATGCCAGAAGGTGCGATGATATCCGCCCCTGCTTTTGCTTGAGAGACGGCAGTTTTCTTCAATAATTCCAAGGTAGGATCGTTGAGAACTCGTCCGGTTAAATCTCCCGTTTGTAAGTAACCGCAGTGACCGTGACTGGTATATTCGCACAGGCAAGTATCGGCAATGACCACTAAATCCGATACGGCTTCTTTAACGGCGGTAGCTGCTTTTTGAACGATGCCGCAATCGTGCCATGCGCCCGTTGCGTCAGAATCTTTGTCTTCGGGAATGCCAAAAAGAATAATTGCAGGAATCCCCAAATCGTAAACTTCTTTTGCTTCTTCAATGATTTTATCGACCGAGAGTTGATAAACTCCTGGCATTGATTTAACCTCTTTGGCAATCCCTTCTCCTGGGACGGCAAATAATGGATAAATCAGATCGTTAACGGTTAAAACTGTTTCGCGCACCATGCGGCGCAATTGCGAGGTTTGGCGAAGGCGGCGAGGGCGATTGATGGGAAACATATGCTCGATTTTATATTAAATTTAATTATGCAATCTAGACCTCAAATTAGTTTAAGGCGATCGCACTCTCTCCCATCAGCACTAACGGCATTTCTCAATCTTTTGTAACGTTTCATTGGGAACTTTATCAGTGACCAGTGATTATAGTTCAAAGTAGAGACGCTTTCATGAGAGCGTATGAAACAAAGTTCAAAGTAAATGTCTTTCTTGTTCCGTACTTCCGAATAGACGACTTACGTCCAAGGGACGGGCTACGCCAACGAATGGACGACTTTTCCCAATCCCCAATCTTCTTTTGAAGTGTTTTTGTAGTACGATGGAAATGCAGTCTAAAAATGAGACAGCATAATGATAAGCCTGAAAACGCGCCCTTACGGGGGAGAATCGGATTTAGGAGCGATCGCAGAACTCCTCAACGCTTGTGAAGTCGTCGATAGACTCGAACAATGGACATCGAGATCGGATCTTCAGTTAGAGTTTAACGAGCCATCGGTCGATAGAGCAAAAGATATTTTGTTATGGGAATCTAACGAAAAGTTAATCGGTTTCAGTCAGATTGGGGTTCCCCCAAAAGGCGAAGAAAATGATGGTTTTCTTTGGTTTAGAGTCGATCCCGAATTTCGTGGCGACGGTATAGAAGAACAAATGCTCGCTTGGGGCGAACAACGGATGCGCGAAGTAGCAAATGAACGCGGAGTAAGAGTAAAGCTACGTTCGTGGGTTCGCGATAAACAATACGATCGCATCGCTTTACTAGAAAATTGCGGATTTACAAGCGATCGCTACTTCTTAATTATGGAGCGATCGCTAACCGAGTCTATCCCAGATCCCAAATTACCAGAAGGTTTCATCTTGCGCCACTCCAAAGGCGAACCCGATGCCCAAGCATGGGTAGAAATGCGCAACCAATCGTGCATCGACCACTGGAATTATACGTCAAAAAATTGTGAAGGTGCGATCGCCTACAATCGCGTTCTAAGAACTTTTAAAAGACGCTTAAGATTGCGCTCCTCAAAAAGCCAATCATTGACAAGCACGGCAATAAAGATGGAAATGAAAACGCCGAGCAAATCTGCCAAAAATTTAGGAAGAAAATAATCGAATAAGTCACTGAAGGACGGCAAGAACAAGATACCAACTCCGACCAAACGCAAAGTTAACCAAGTAGAATCTGACATATCAATTACGCTGTTTTTTGTAATTCTTCCCATCTTTTCCAAAAAAGAAAACATTTCCAAAATCTTTAATGTTGCCGAACCTACTGATTTTTATATATAATACATATAAGTACACGCGGGGCCGTAACGGTTTCGACAGGTTGGCGAAAGCTGACTCGTGATACAGGTCGAGAGTGAGTCGCCTCTCGTAAATACCAGACTCAAAAAAAAGTAACTGCGAACAACATCGTAAGCTTCAAGCGCGTAGCAGTAGCTGCCTAAGAGTCACTAACAAAGACTGCGCTACTCTTAGTTTGACTCCGTTAAGGATTAAGGGTAAACCCCAACGGATGCTCTCTATAGATGCCTCTAGTCGCCTATAGAGTCAAGATATTACTAGAGCATCCCGCCATCAGGGATAATAGATGGTTCCCGCCTTGAGGGTAAGATAGGCTAAACCTGTGAATGAACGGAAAGTAAATACCCAATTTGGACAGCAGTTCGACTCTGCTCGGCTCCATTAAAAAAAAGACTCAGTTATTTAGCTGGGTCTTTTTTTATGTTTAAGAGTTAGTGCGATTGGAACTTACGTAGCGATCGCCAATTTCTGTCATTCTGAAGATTTAGGCAAAACATAATACAATGTTCACATTAACTCACATGAAAGTGGGCGGCGGTGGGCGGCTCTCATCCATTGGGAGGATAGGGAATTTACGTAGACAATCTAAAACAATAATAAAAAAATTGGTATTTTTGCTGAGGTTGTTCGAGATTTTTTGGCTTACTTTGAAACTATAAAGCTTTTAAAAATCCTCAAATAACTCTTTTGAAAAAGACCCGACTTGTTATGCTTTTTCAACTAGCATTAACGTCTCTAAGTTGTGTCGCCATGACTGCCTGTGTTCCTCAAGCAGACTCTTTGCAAACACAACAATTTACCTCAAGAAACTCGGCAAATTCTCCTCAGATTTCTGCTAAAAATTTGCCCGGTAAAAAGCAGAATTGGGAAAATTCTACGCTAGATTCTAGCCCAGGAAATAGCCCTTCTTTCGCCAACGATGATGACTCCATTAGCAAACAGGAGCAAAGAGAGTCTGTATTGAACCAAGGAAAAAGTGACGATCGCAAAAACTCGGTGGCGTTAAAGTCAACTGGTAGCTACATGACGCTAACCCCAACTGGAATGACAAATGCGTTAGGCAATCCAATTTATGAACTTCGCCTCTATGTTAATGGAAACTCGGTCGGGACTTATAACACCGTTGCAGGACGTGCCTATACCCAAAATAGGAATCGCCATCAAGCGGGGACGGAAGCGCCTTTACCAGATGGGAAATATCAAGTAGCTAGAACTTCTGTAGCTGGAACGATTCCAGAAGCAGGCGATCGCTTCCTCGCCATACAACCTTTATTTCGGACTGGTCGCTCAGCACTAGGCATTCACTATGACCCGTCCTTTGAAAAAAACAATGGCGAAGACGGAACATCAGGGTGCATTGGTTTAACTAACCGCCTTGAGTTAGATGAGGTGTTGAACTACGTTCGCACCTATCGACCCCAATATCTCGAAGTCAACATTCAGTAGTTTTTTCTTACACACATAAGTTTTCTCACACACAAAAAGGAGTCTCAAACCATGTTGAAATTTTTCGCGACTGGCGTATTATTTTTAGCAACGACTTTACCCGTCAAAGCACAAGTAGGCCCAGGACTTGGCTCTAGCGATCGCGTTGCATCGGGCGTACAAAGTTATGCTCAAGTTTGCACTAACTCTTCTAGCGGTCGGCTTTCTTTACGCACTGGCCCCGGACAAAATTTCGGCAAAATTAAAGAAATTCCTAACGGACATACTGTGGGTTTAATTAAAGGTGGATACAGTCAAGATGGTTTTTGGTGGTGGAATGTTATCCACAATAACAGCCGAGGCTGGGTAAGGTCTGATTATGTCTGTGGCGATCCTCAATAATTCCTCATTCTTATTGAGTTTCCCACTGCCGCCAATCGGGAAAAGCGCGATCTAATAACTGTTCTGCAATGGGACGGGGAATACCATTTTTTTCGAGCCGACTAATCCCTTCCCAATCGTCTCCATACAAAGAAACTTGCCAGCGATTGTCTCGGTTAATCGCGATCGCCATGCCACCCCCTTCTCCTAAAGCCCAATTGACATAGGCATACTTATCAATGACGACAATCTTGGTGACTTGCAGAGTATATTCTTCTGCTGCGGTTGGCATCTCCGAGCGAATTTGCGCTGCGACAGCCCTTTCAACCTGCTGTTCGACTGAAACACTGGCGACCGACGTGGAACCTGTATCGAGGAACTGCGTCAGCGTAGCTGCCGCGCTAGTTGGTTGCAGGTAAAAAAAAGGAGGAACGACTGAAGATAAAATTAGACTAGCATTACAGAGTGCTATTGAAATTACTTTTTTCATAAAAATCTTGCTAATTTTCTGAATTGGCTATAGAGTAGCGCGAGCGCCAGTTGGGATACTTCAGTAAGATCGCGGATTTTGACGTGTTACTGATTGAAAATCCAACTCGTTTTTTCTTAGGGAGTTTAGATCGATAGTTAAAAATGCCTAATGAACTGACGCTGCTGATTCCTTATCGTCAAAGGGAAAAAGCCTTAAGTTCTTTCTGTGAGTGGCTGATATACGCACGAAACAGTGAAGCTTGTCCAGACGTAAGAATCCTTTTAATTGAAGGTAGCCCCGCCCCTACTGAAAAAGTTTGTGCGATCGCAGCTAAGGCTGGCATTGAATATTATTTCGTAGAGAATGAAGGGGTTTTTCACAAAACTCGCTTGCTCAATTTTGGACTCAAATTAGTCAGCAGCAGCTATGTACTCGCTTACGATGTAGATCTGATTCCCTATCGCAATTCCTTGCTACGTCACCTACATCTAACGAAATCGTCTCCCCTTTTCCTCGTTACTGGCTATCGGTTAATGCTCGATCGCGCTTCATTAATTGGAAGTAATTTAGATGAAGAGATCGATCGCGCAACTATCGCACCGGAAGATTTACCAACAGCCTTAAAAAAACATTTAACTAGTTTCGAGAAATTTGGCGTACTTCCAATGTTCGAGACGAAACTGTTGCAACAACTAGGCGGTTGGGATGAAAACTTTTCGGGTTGGGGAGGCGAAGATCAAGATCTCATCGAACGGTATTCGAGCTTAGGTTTTACACTGTGTAAAGTTCCAGAGTTAGTTTACTTGCATCTCCATCACGATTACGAACTAGATTGGCACTCCCCAGAAATCCTAACGCGCAATCGAAGCTACTATTACGGCAAAAATCAAAGCAAGTATGACGGGTCAGACATTAGAGGTTCTTCTTCCAGTTAAGGGACGTGAAAGCTTGGCTAGTACCGTAGCTTCCTTACTTGAAATCAACAGAGTTAACCTAATCACGATTATCGCTGGAGACGAACAACTCGTTTTGCCATGTCTGCAAACGGATAGTCAGCGCATTCGCATTATCGATTTGAGCGAGCGCGAATTTAACAAAGGCGCTTACTTAAATGCAGGTATAAAAGCAGCGACAGGCGATATTCTTCTGGTTTCTGATGCAGATATTCTCTGGAATGATGAAACGATAATGCAGTTGTGGTTTGAAGCCTTCTTTAATTGCGATCTTATCGTCTGGGTAGCTTGCGTACAAGAAAGTCAGCCTAACGAAAGAGCGATTAATCGTCCTCGCTTCGTTCCCTACCTCGATCGCCACCCAGAAAATCGTTTTACGCTACGCATAGAGTCAGAGAAGTTGAGTGCTACCCGTCCAGGCTGCGGACTCATCTGTACCCGCCGTCAAAATCTGCTAGCTTTAGGGGGATATAATGAAGAACTCATTGGCTGGGGCTGGGAAGATCGAGATTTAGCAATTCGAGCGCAACTTTTAGGCTATCGTATATCTAGTTGTGGCTCGGTTATTCACTTAAGTCATTCCGATTCTCTGCGCAATCAGTTTTGTGGACGAGAACCGCTAGTGACTCGCAATGATAATATTATTCGTTCTTGTCGGGCGATCGCTTCGGGTAATTTACAAGGTAGCCTCGCACCTAAAGCAGCAAATAACAATAAATCTTACGCGATCGCGATCGATCTACCTGACGAGCTTAAACAGGGATTGGTAATTGGTGACTGGGCGATCGGAAAAGTTGAATAAACTCATATCTTGCAGCAGTTGCATCCACTGTCAGGAAATCAATTTTCTGGAATCCTTATCTAGTCGTCTTTAGACTATTTTAAATGTGAGGCAGCGATAGAACATCGTTGACGGTTATTGATACTGCTGCAAGTTTTCAATTTAATCGTCATAAAACTTAGAAATTGAGAGAATCAAGAGCCAGATAAAATTAAATGATAAAAATTAGAATTTAAAAAAATGGTTGCTCAGAAGCTAAAATTACTTACCATTATTACGCTTCCAATGCTTGCGGTTCAGGAAGTTCGTGCAACTAAACCGCAAGAAACAGAGAGCAACTCCTCTAGCACCCAAAACCAAAATTTACTCAGCGAGAAATGCCCGTCCGAAATCCCCGGACGAGAGGGTTATCCTGTTTATACAAACCTCAAATATTCACAAAACTTTTTTGCAGTTCGCACGCAAGAAGGCGAACTTAGATTGCGAGAATCCCCAGGAGGTCGTATTATCGGAGCGATTCCGAGTGGATGGCAAGTCTATGTTGCCAAGTACGATTCATCGAGGCGATGGGCTTACATCCGCTCCAGCAAAGGATTTTACGGTTTTGCTTCCGCTCCTAATTTTAATTCTGATGGATGGGTTAGTATCGATTTTTTAGTTCCTCTCGGCGAGTATTGTGCCAAACCTAATGAATTAGCCCTATTACCTGCTGACTTACCGATCGCGCTGTCTGAGGAAACCTTGCCCGATACTCTCTGGCATACATTAGAAGTCGAGCTTTTAGATAAGCTAAATCGGAGCTAGATTAGATTTTTTTAGGGGAAAGGGGAAAGGGCAAAACTTTTGTATATGTTTAATAGCTTATTGGATTTGTCCGATCCACAACGACTTAGAGAACTGTTGCAAGCTGCTAGTTGTCTTTCTGTTTATCGCGATCGCTTTGATGAAGTCGAATTAGATAAAGCTTGTTGGACAAAATATAGCGATGAACAGCTATTTTCAGCATTTTTGCGTTTGCGTCCGCTTAAAAAAGACGAATTGCGAAAGTCTCCCGCCCAATTTCTGAATCAAGTTGACAAGATTGCCTATCGAGGTGTCACTAGTGGAACGACGGATCGAGCATTAATTTACTTCCGCGATACGCTTTGGAATCAGAAAAGACGAGCAGCAATCGAGCGGTTTTTAAGCTGGTGGGGAATTGATGGCAGAATTCCCGTTATTAATATTAATAGTCGTCTTTTTCCACTGCGAGAAGTCGATTATTCCCTGACTGGAATTGTGGATAGCGAACTTCTGCAATGGATCTCTTACATAAATTCTCAGAATGCCATTGTCATAAGAGGTTTTCCCAGTCGTCTTTGCGAACTTGCACTACTTTTGCCACGCACTCTCCCTTCCATTGTCGCTGTCATCTGTACGGGTGAATTGCTATTCCCGCATCAACGTCGGTTACTGCAAGACACTTTCTTAGCACCAGTTATTGATGAGTATGGCAGTCAGGAATGCGGTATTTATGGTTTTTCCTGTCCGTCGTGCAATACCATTCACATAGATACAGAGCGTTGTTTTGTCGAAACTGAAAACCAACTACTAATCGTCACCGATCTCTACAGCGATTGTATGCCATTGCTTCGATATTATAACGGCGATCGCGCAGAACTCGTTCGAGGAGGCAATTGCCAACATGGTAGCGTTAGCCTTAAATTACTGGGACGCGAAGAGGATGAATCAATTCGTCCAGAAATTTATCCACTCTGTTCGGGAGTGTCTTACTATCGTGCTTTGCCGACTCCTACAGGAGAAATTGCGATCGGCTATTTGAGTCATACACCTGATGCGATCGCCCAGCAAGAACTTAAAACTACTTTAGCCCCAATTCTTCCGTCTGACAAAACAATTTACTGGCAACGATTTGAATTTCCTCAAGATTTTTACCGCGCTACGCTTATAGATGCTGGAGAGAGTGAAGTTATGTCTAATGTTCTGCTCTTGAGTGAAATGACAAGCGACAAAAAAGCTCGTGCATTGCTCGATATTTTCAACAGCAGACGGTGGATTTTTTATCGTTTGCCTAACTGTCTCAAAGATATAGTAACTCAGCTAGAGAAACGCAGCGATCGTCTTGACGGCGAAAGCAGTCAGGTAATCGATCGCACTATTTTGTTGATGAAGGTTTTAGCCAACAATGCAGACATACAAAACACTGTTGAGATAATTTTGACTCGACATCGAGCCTCTATCCACGCTGGAAATGCTAACTCACTCTATTTAGATCTCTTTGCTATATCGCTATTTTTGCCCGGTTTAGAGCCGTTTGCCGAGTTAAGTGGAATTTCAGGGAGTATTACTGTAGATTCCATTAGCTACCGTCTCATCTTTGCAATAGTGCGTCAAGCCATTCAAAACGCCAGAATACAAGCAAATCCGCCGTCAATTGCTCGTCTTACTCCTTTACTTCCATTATTTGTATCCGATCTAGATATGTATGGCTCAAAAGCTTTACTGGGAATTTTAGTTCACTGGGCGATTTTGTTAGGTAATTTTCCCAAAGAACTAGTTGAAGATTTGACGATTTCTAGACCAACTCAGCTACTTTTGAGAGAGAATTTTCTTTGGGGATTTACAGAAGCGGGCGATCGCAATTCGATAGACTTATCTTGTCTGGATACTGCCGAACTGCTCGAAATCGCTATCCAACTCGTCATCTCAAATACTCCTATCGAACCGTCTAGCCTTCTCAAAGCCATCCAACGCCATCAACAACCCAACTTAATAGGTGCAATGCGATTTGTGCCATTTATGCGCTTTCTTGCCGAACGCTTCTTAGAAGTAGGAGAACGAGAAAAAGCTTACAGTTGTCTTTTGGTTTCGAGGGATATTTCCGATATGCAAGAGGCTTTTGAATTTAGTACGCGAAGTTACAATTTCAAACAAAAAATTTTTTGGTAAAACTAATTTAAACAAAGAATGCAATACGTAGATTGTCGAAATTTAAAATTGTCGGACTTACCAGAAGAAAGTTTTGTATTTTTTTCCCCAATTGCTATTGAAAGACAACTGGATTTACCCGAAGTTACCGATGAGTTTTTCTGGTTAGTAATAGAACCTACCTATCCTTTATTAACAGCAACAGAGTTAGAAACAAAACAAATGGGATGGATAGCCAGAAGTAGTTTTCTAAAGCAATTATCGATAAATCGGTTGGAATCGCTGCTAGATCCTTACTACTCGATCGCGCTACTGAGCGAGCAAAAGAGGATAATGAAAGCGATCGCTCTTAACAATCGTTCTGTAGTAACGCTTGGCAAATCCCAGGCGCAGTATAAAACACCAAAAACTATTCTTGCTATTATTCCTCATCTTAATTGCAACCGTTGGTTAGAGCAGTGTTTGTTGACAATGGTCGCGCAGACACGTCCTCTAGATGGCATAGCCGTTGTAGATGATGGCTCAAGAGAAATCCCAGAGGCTATTTGTCGTCGCTATCCTCAAGTCACTTTGTTGGCTTCGCCAGGACGAGTCGGGCCTTATCAAATTATTCAATCCCTCGTTACATCGACAAATTATGAGGCTTACTTATTTCAAGATGCGGATGATTGGTCAACACCCGAACGTCTAGCAATATTATTAGAGCTAATGGCTGTAAGTGGTTCCCAGATGGTCGGTACGCAAGAGATACGAGTCGATGAAATTAAGAATATCGTGAGTCCGGTGACTTATCCTCTCGATGTCAACCTTGCTCTGAGAGACAAGCCAGGACACGCCCAGTTGCATCCCACTTCATTAATCTTACGTTCAGCTATTTTAAGTTTGGGAGGATTTTCCAATAATCTACGCTTCGGAGGCGATACAGAATTTTTACTGAGAGCGCATTTTCACTTAACAATCCGCAACTCGCCTAACTTTTGTTATTTTCGTCGCAAGCGTTCCCATTCTTTAACGACTTCGCCTTGTACGGGTTTAGACAGTCCGGCTCGACAAGCTTTATTACAAAAACTGAAACAAATCGCTTATCAAAATTATGACAGCCTCGAACAAGGTAAAGAACCTCATATATTTCCAAGCGATCGCACTGAAACAGTCAATCTCAAATGGATTTGTGGTCCAAGACTATAGCAATTCTCTTGTAGACTTATTGTAGGTTGAAGTTGAGGCACGAAACCCAACATCTGTAATACAAACCTTGTTGGGTTTCGCTATCGCTAGACACTAACATACAGATCTAACTATCTCGACCTTTGGAGAAACTAGCGCTTAGTATCTAGTGTTGCGAGTAGATAGCGCTTAGTTATAAACACCAATATATCTCATGCGAGGCGCATCCGTTTCCTCTTCGCCAACCTGATTCCACATGGATTCAAGCGCCGAATCTACGGCTGAACCTAACATCGATCCCGCGATCGATCCGACGACCGAACCAGCTAGCGAACCCACTAGCGAGCAAATTAACGCGCCGCCTACCGAACCGCTAGAAGCTCCTACTATTGAACCCGCGATCGATCCAATAATAGAGCCACCGATCGAGCCAATTAACGAACCAAAGAGAGAGCCAAGTTGAAACATATTACCTTAGCACCTTAATAACTTTTTAT
>JALOOL010000034.1 GCA_025454425.1 Hydrococcus sp. Prado102
GAAAGCGCGCGATCGATAATTTGGTTGACTTGCTCTTCGCTGAGATCTTGTCGTTGAGAGAGAAATGCAACTAAAGTCTCGCGATCGAATTGAGAGAGGCGATCGCGCAAAGCAGAGAATCCCGCTTGTGGGTCTTCTAGAAGCGTTCCCAACTCGCGCTCGATCGCGTCGGGATTTAACTCTTCTTTGTTGGTGTTGCGCAGATAATCTTCAACTCGCTGGCGCAGTTCGTTTGCTCTGGTTTTGGCTTGTTCTTGCAACTCTCTGGCACGATTGAGGATATTATCGCGGGTACGCTCAAATTGGCTGACAATATTGTTAGCTTCCTCTTGAGAGATGTCATCTCTTTGTCCGAGTAATTGTACCAACGTATCGCGATCGAATTGTGAAAAGCGATTTTGCAAATCTTCAATAGAAGCGTTGGGATCTTCTAATAAACTTGACAAATCGCGCTCGATCGCGTCGGGATTTAATTCTTCTTTACCCGTCGAACGCAGATAATTTTCCAGGCGAGAGCGCAGATCTTCTTTTTGCTCGCTTCCTTGCGCATCCCGAACCATTTGTAGAACGTCTTGACGAATACGCTCTAATTGTTCGGAAATTTCTTGAATTCTCTCTTGAGAAAGGTCGCCACGTCGTTCGAGCAATCCTACGAATTTCTCTTGGCTGAGTCCTTCTAATTGCTGTCTCATCTTACTGGGAGCGGCATCGCGATCCAAAAGAACTTCATAGAATTCATTTTGAATAGTGATGGGGTTGAAATGCCAGTGGAAAGATTTTAAGAGGTAATCTTCAACATCAGATTGCAGTCCGCTTTGAGGCTGTCCTGGCAAGCTTGCTGTCACCTGTTGGGTGGTTTTAGTGCTGAGTTGTTTGAGTTGCGAAGTAATTTTGTCGATATCGACTTCCTGCACTTTGTCTTTAAGCGTTTGCAATTGCTCGGTAATCTTTTGAACATCGACATCGGATAAATTGACTCGATCTAACACGCCTGTTGCAGCAGCACCTAAGCCATATTGAATCGCTTGCTGCATCAGTCCATTGCCTTTCTGACCGTTGCTACCTCCCACTGTCACCAGTTTTTGAAGCTGTTCGCCTAAGTTTTCTGACTTCAATTCTTCTGGGGTAGCTTGTTTGAGTAGCTCGATTACTCGCTCGGTCGGGTTTTTACGATTTGAAACTTGTTTCCACGCACCTTCAAGTTGGTCGGCAATTTGCTCGACTTCTTCTTTTGAAAAGTCGCTGCGAGAGCTAATTAAATCGACAAATGTTTGACGATTAATATTATTTAATACGTCGCTATCTGCGATCGATTGTACATCGACATCTTTAAGAAGATTATCGAATTGAGAGCGGATATCTTTAAGATCGAGCTTGGGTAATTGCAGCGCCGAGATCGAGTTTTTCAGCGAATTGGTAAGACCTTCTGGATCTAACCCCGAAGTCAGTTCTCGACGGACTGCGGCAGTAATATCCTCAACGGTAGAAATCGTTTGTTGTCTGGCGACATTAGCACCAACAACCCCAGTTGCTGCTCCCATCAATCCTTGCAAACTAGAAGTGACAGTGCTAATAACCGAACCCAACAAAGAACCTACTGCTTGCGATCCCAGCCAGGTTACAACGGTGAAGTAAGTAGACCAGATGACGACACCTAAGATGGCTCCGTAAAGAGCGCTGCCAATCAAGCTCAGCTTAACAGCTAGAAAACTCGCAGCAAATAAAGAAATACTGGAAGTAACTAGCGCCCAGGCTCCTATTTTTGCTTCAACCAGCCGAATTTGTTTGCCTATGGTGTCTGTATCGTCATCGGCAGCATCTGCGCCCGAAGAAATGCCAGCAGCAACCGAGAAATTAGTTAATAGTAACTGAAAGGCAAATGCCATTAAAACACCTGCTAACAATGCCACCAAAAATTTCGTTCCAGAGAAGGCAAGATCTCCATCTAAAACGGGTGCAGCGACGGGTGCGGGTGCAGGTGCAACATTTCTGCCGCGTAAAAGGTAGGTTTGTAAGAGAATTGTCGTATTTAGAAACATAATTTGTTCTCGTGTTTTAAAGGGAACAAGGAATAATTTGAAAAGTCTTTAGGTTGGGGAGCCACTGCGGTCTTGGCGTTTGAGGTAACGAAACCTAACAAAAATAATATGTGTTGGGTTTTGCGATCGCGATAGCACCAACCTACAATTTCAAACAGGAAATAAGTAGGTTGAATAGAGGCACGAAACCCAACATATATAAGCCTTGTGTTATGTTTTGCGTAAATCCTGCCAACATCTATCGGCTTTGTTGGGTTTCGCTATCGCGATGGCACCAACCTACAACTTCAAACACTCGTAAGAGTTTGGCAATAGTGCCAAACTCATCCAAATGAATTATCCGAGGCTATAAAGCATCGCTAGAACGCAATAATTACTTGCGTCCGTGCAACCATTTAGCCGCGACCGCGCCCAACACTGCCCCGACGACAGGGTTGCTGAGAAACTTAAGAATCGCTGGCTGTTCTGCCATCACTTCGCGGAAGATGTCGGGGTGATTGTGATAGGTGAAGGATGCCAGTTTGCTAACATCATCAGCATTCATACGATTGGGATTGTGAGTAGAAAGACCTAAACGACTCTCCAAATCGCGATCGCTGAGTCCTCTTTCTTTGAGGTGCTTAAAGAACGCTTTTGACACGTCATCGCGTTCGTGTGGGTCGATTTGCGCGATCGCTTTTTGCAATTCTGGCTCCATCTGAGAGGGAGGAATGCTATCGTGATTCAAGGAACGACCGAATAATTTGCGACGTTCTTCATGAGAGGAGCGTTGTGCAAAATCGTCGAAGTTCTGATACTCTTGTTCTGGATCGCTTGAGACATCGCCGAGAGATTCGGTATTTCCTTGCGCTAAATCTCTCATTACTTGACGCTTATATTCTTCGCTGCTAGGCATTTGTTATCTCCTTATCTTTTAAATTCGCTCGAATTAAACTTCTACTTGTATTCGATTTGATTTGTTTGTACGTCGTAGTTCGCCGTCAAAATCAGTTTTTTGTCGGGTGCATACATCAAAACGGTTAAATCTTGATTGGGGAAATTTTTATGAAAACCTTGCGCTAACGATTTTGCGAGCGATCGCACTTCATTAGGACGCACTTGTGGCGTAATGACAACCCCTAATTTATTGTTGTCGCGCACGTAGGCATCCTTAACCAGTCCTTGTCCCGTTTGGACTACCCAATCGCCAAAACTTTGTCCTGCTGAGGTACTACCGCGTTCTAATCGTGCGTATTCTTGGCTGTAGGGAAGTGCATTAGGCGGTTGTTTTGCTTGCACGCCAGCGCTACAAGCGACCGTCGTTGTTAAAACTAAAATTAAAGCAAAAGTTGTTAAAAGTTTCCGAAATTGCTGAAAAATTGTCATTTATTTGTTCCTTTTTGTGATATTGAATTGTTTCTTAGTAGCGTGGGCACTGCCCACACTACTACCTAACTCTAAGCGCCCCTTTCTTTGTTCGACTTTGAGGAGAAATTCTTAAAGTTTTAATAGGTTAGGGAACTAGATCGCTAAAATTTACTTGCGGTTAGTCCGATTGCGATTGACATCGAGATCGCCTTCGGTGTCGATATCCAATTCTTCGCGACGAATGGTTTCTTGAGCTTCAACCGTCTCGCGATCGGTGACTTTCTTAACTCTGACTTCTTCGCGAACTACGGTTTCTTTGCGAACGTCGGGAACTTCTTCATAAAGATCCACATGCGCTACTTCGCCATCGCGGAAAGCAGTTGCATCGGGAGTTACAGCTTTACCTGCATCGGTTGGTGTAACGCGCTCGATGACTACGCGCTCTTTTTCTACAGGAACGGCAACTCGTGCAGTTTCGGTTTCGACGCGCTTGCCAATTTCAACTTCTCCACTCTTACGGCGCTGTTTGTTAGCAACCAAACGCTCTTCATAAAGTTTGAGGGTTTGGTCTTTATTGCCGGTTGTCCCATACAAATCTGCATCGCGATCGTAGCTATAGGTGTCGCGATTGTGAGTAGGAGTTGTGTTTCTTGCAGCAGCACCCCTTGCTACGACTCCAGAAGCATCTAAGGAAGCAGAGCTATCTAATGGCTGCTCGGTACGATATACTCCGCGCACCCGTTCTTCATAATCGTAGTCAGGTGCCATATCCGAGTTATATTCTGGTAAATCTTCGGCTTGTTCTTTTGTCAGCCCGATTGCATATACGCGGTCTGCACTTGAGTCAATTCTGACGCGACCGATAGGTAATAAAATCTTTTTGCCAAAAATCCAAAAACCGAGATCTACGATTAAGTAGCGGAACTGTCCTTGTTCGTCTACTAAGATATCGCTAATTGAGCCAATTTTATCATCGGTTGCTTGGCTGTAAACGCTCATTCCTTTAAGGTCGTTACCTTGAAAAGTTTGGCGGTAATCTGAGTCAAAATCGCTAATTTTATGAAGTGCCATTTTTTATTCCCGTTTAGTACGACTTGATACTTTTACGTTAAAAAATTAACGATTCTTAGTCCTCGACCTAAAGGGGTAATTGGTTAAGTTTTATAGGTGGAGAATTTTTGGAAACTTTTTTTGGAAATCTAAGCTTTTTATTAAGAAATTTAACCTTTTTTTATCTGTAAGCGCTAACAGTGCAAACTGCCAAGAGGCTAAAAGCGATCGCGAAGATAAATCGTCTCAAAGCTCAGATAAACAAAGGGATTAAGCCTGAGCGATCGCTCTAAAAAAATTCCATTGCCAATAAGTTTTATATTTTAAATCGAAATCAAAATCGCATTTATCTGAATATTTAATGGTTATTACAAGCTATACTCTCTTACTTTTGATATACCTATAGTAGTTTTCTTTTAGTTTGAGTAAATAGCTTTTATTTTTAAGGCAGTCTCGACTCCCTATCTCTTCTTTTGATACATTAGGGAGAAATACAGTCTCTCGATAAAATAGCGTGATCCGTACTCTCTTCATCACTAAAGAAAAACCCTATCCCCCTGCTGGTGGCGTGGAGCTTCGTAACTGGCAAAATATCAACATTATGCGAAAATATGGCGAGTTAGGGATTTTTTCGATTACTCAATGGAAGTCTAACTCGGAAGTTCCCGACGGAATCGATCTGTGGCATTCCTATTCACTCTCTAAGTCGCTATCGCGGTGGGAAACTTGGGAACGTCGCGCTTGGTTGCTTCGCCCTAACGCTCATCCAGATATGGATAGTTTATACCAACAAGCGGCTGTTAAAGAGTTAGAAAAAGTTTTAATTGAATTTAAACCAGATGTAGTCGTTATCGAGGAAATATGGCTATATAACTATTTAAAAGTTTGTAAGCGTCATCAATATCGGGTTATCTTTGACGAACACAATATAGAAGCCGATCTCTTCGAGCAAAAGCACGGCGCGTTAAAAATGAGACTGCCTCGTCTCAAGTCAATCGAGTTAGATTTTATTCGTAAAGCCGACCAAACTTGGGTCTGTAGCCAAGAAGATATCGTATTGTTAAAGACGTTATACGGAGAAAAATATCAGCCTTATGCAGTTCCTAATGGAATTGATGTCAGTTCCTACGATCGCGTTCGTTTGAATAAGTGTACTCCGCCAGAAGGATTAGAAGGAAAACAGCACGATATAATTTACATGGGCACGTTTTCTTATATCCCCAACAAAGTAGCAGCTAAACTACTGATAGAAGAAATTTATCCTCGACTGAAAAAAAATTATCCAGACTGTCGCCTTCTCCTCGTTGGACGCAGCCCAACCGAGTCTATGCAAAAAGCTGCCGCCTCAGATCCTAGCATCATCGTCACCGGAAGCGTACCAGACGTGCGACCTTATTTGGCAGCAGCTAGCGTGATGGTTGTCCCTCTACAACAAGGCGGAGGAACTCGCTTAAAACTTCTAGAAGCTTTTGCATCTGGCTGTCCGACTGTCAGCACTAATAAAGGGGCGGAAGGATTAAATGCTATAGATGGAGTACATTTATTAATTAAAGATGAAATGGACGCGATCGCCAATTCGGTCGAACAACTTTGGTCAGATCCTTCCTTGGTTGAAAAATTGACGCATTCGGCTTATGAATTAGTCAAAGCTGAATATTCTTGGGAAGCAGTGGGCAAGCAAGTAGAAAAAGCGCTTCAATCTCTAAACTTAGTGTAAAGCGATCGCGCCCGTCTTCAACTTTTGAATGGATGCAAAATTTTTATGAATTATGAAGATACACCTTAAACGATAGATTCTAGGTTATATGTTGTTTTTAGAGTAAATTCCAACAACTGGTAACTGGTCACTGGTCACTGGTCACTGAATATGACATCTCGTATTTTAGTAGTCGAAGACGAAGTAAAACTGGCTCAATTTATAGAGCTAGAATTGCAATATGAAGGATATAAAGTTACCGTAGCCGCAGATGGTTTAGCGGGGCTAACAACGGCTAGAGAATCCCATCCCGACCTCATTTTGCTCGACTGGATGTTACCTGGAATTTCGGGATTAGAAATTTGTCGGCGGTTGCGCTTGACGGGAGATAAAGTACCAATTATTTTATTAACAGCTAAAGATGAGATAAGCGATCGCGTTGCAGGATTAGATGCAGGTGCAGACGATTATATCGTTAAACCTTTTAGCCTAGAAGAATTACTTGCAAGAGTTCGGGCACATCTACGACGCAATCAAGAAGATAACCCCGATTTACTGAAATTTGCAGACTTGCAACTCAATCGCAGTACTCGCGAAGTCAGCAGAGGAAATCGGGCGATCGAACTCACTGCTAAAGAATTTGAGTTACTAGAATATTTAATTTCCCATCCGCGTCAAGTTTTGACCCGCGACCAAATTTTAGAAAGAGTTTGGGGATTCGATTTTATGGGCGACTCCAATATTATTGAAGTTTACATTCGCTATTTGCGACTCAAATTAGAAGCACAAGAAGAAAAACGTCTCATTCAAACAGTTCGCAGTGTCGGTTATGTGATGCGAGACTAAAAAGCAGTAACTAACCGATCGCTGATAGCTGATGTTGTTGGCGATGAACTTCTTGATAAAACTCGCCTATCGTATGAAGATATTGTTCTCCACTAATAGAAGCAACATTGTTGTGACCTGCATGGGGAACGATTAAAAATCGTTTTGGAACTTTAGCTGCTTCAAATAAAATTTCGCCCATGTTAACAGGAACCGTGCGATCGCATTTACCATGAATTAACAGTAACGGTACTTGCAACAATTTGAGTTTGCTTAGAGAATCAAAACGCTGAGTTATCAACCATTTAGTCGGAAATAGTCGAAAGATCCCCCTCTTAGCCAACAGCGCACTCATAGAAGTAAAAGTATTTTCGACAATTAACCCCGCCGTTTGAGGTCGTCGTACTGCTAAATCAATCGCGATCGCACCTCCTAGAGAATGACCGTATATAAAGATATTACGAGGATCGATGTCTCGTTGTTCCACTAAATAATCCCAAGCTGCTTGCGCGTCGCGATATACTTCTGCTTCTGTAGGAAAATTCCCTTTGCTGCGACCGTATCCTCGATAGTCTATGAGTAGTACCGAAAATCCTAATTGATGGAAGCGTCGCGCGTGTCCGAGATTGGCGCTAATATTGCCACCATTTCCGTGCAAATACAGCAAAACATCCGCTTTTGCAGAAGCAGCCCGAATCCACCATCCATGCAAGCTTTCTCTGTTTTTTTCCCAAGTCATTACGGGAATTGAAATCTCATCGTAAACAAGATCTAAATCGCGAGGAGTGCTTTTTATAACGGGGGAAGGAAAAAAAATCAGTCGGCTTTGCCAGGTTGATAAAATAATACAACCCACAAAGTAGGCGATCGCACCTACACCGATAAGTCCCATTAACATTTCGATCGCGGGAGATTGAAATATTTGCAACATCTGCATAGCTACTTTCGCCCAATTCGTTAACAATAGTTTACACTTTATTCGTTATTGGTCATTAGTCATTAGTCATTAGTAATCAGTTATGAAATACAAAGGACAAGTGACAAACGACAAAGGACAAATAGCTATTAAAGTGTTGGTTTTTTGACGTGCCAATCCGTAGATTGTTCGTAGGCATAAGCAACTTGAAAGAGTAAATCTTCTCGTAAAACCTTCCCAATCAATTGAAGTCCTATTGGCAATCCCTGCTTGTCAAATCCACAAGGAACGCTCATTCCTGGCAAACCTGCCAAATTAACGGGAATTGTCATCAAATCCAATAAATACATACTCAAAGGATCTTCTGTCTTCTCTCCCGCTTTAAAAGCTGTCGTTGGCGAAGTTGGACAAACTAGAACATCTACGTTTTCAAAAGCCGCTTCAAAATCTTGTTTGATTAGAGTGCGAACTTTTTGCGCTTTCAAATAATAAGCATCGTAATATCCCGCCGAAAGCGTGTAAGTTCCGATCGCAATTCGTCGCTTAACTTCTGCACCGAAACCATGAGCGCGAGTTTTTTTGTACATTGAAAGTAGCGTGTCGGCTTCTTCGCGGATGCCGTACTTAACTGCGTCGTAACGCGCCAGATTTGCCGAAGCTTCAGAAGGAGCAATAATGTAATAAGCGGACACGCCGTAGCGAAAACGAGGACAGGAAACTTCAACTATTTCTGCGCCTAATGCTTTGAGTTGTCCTATCGCATCTTTAACTGCCGATTCTACCTCTGCATCCAAACCTTCGCCAAAGGTTTCTGTAATGACCCCAACTTTTAACCCTTTTAAATCGGGTTTGAGGAATTGGGTATAGTCGGGGATTTCTACCTTAAGGCTAGTAGAATCTTTAGGATCGTAGCCTGCGATCGCGCCGAGTAAAATCGCTGCATCTTCTACCGTTCTTGCAAACGGCCCGATTTGATCCAAAGAAGACGCAAAAGCTACCAATCCAAAACGCGAAACCAATCCGTAAGTAGGTTTTAAGCCTACAACCCCGCACAAAGCCGCAGGTTGACGAATCGAACCACCCGTATCCGAACCCAGCGCCACGACGCATTCAGAAGCGGCTACAGCAGCCGCAGAACCGCCACTCGACCCCCCAGGAACGCGATCGAGATCCCAAGGATTTGCCGTTCCTCCATAGGCAGAATTTTCGGTGGAACCTCCCATCGCAAATTCATCGAGATTGGTTTTTCCTACCATCACAGTTCCTGCATCTTTAAGTTTTTGAGTGACGGTTGATTCGTAGGGAGGAACAAAGTTTTCTAATATCCGCGAGGCGCAGGTCGTGCGAATTCCTTGAGTACACATATTATCTTTTATGCCAATCGGAATTCCTTCTAAGAGTCCGATTGCTTCTCCTGCGGCGATTTTTGCATCGACTTTTTTTGCCGTTCCTAGCGCTTGTTCGGCTGTCACCGACAAAAAACTGTGTAATTTTGGTTCTAGCGTTTCGATGCGATCGAGTGCTTCAGTGGTAATTTCTGTTGCTGTGCGTTCTTTTTTGACTAATTGTTCGTGTAATTCGCGGATAGATGCCATGAGCGTACCTTGAAACGTCTATAAAAGATTGCATAAAAGATGATGCCTTTGTCATTTTATGTGACTCAAGCCCAATCTGTATGCCGATCTTTTCGAGCATCTATGGATTTCCGCTCCCAATAAATCCAAAGATTTTAGCGAATCCACCCAAAATTGCGATAATCAATGCTACAAATACTCCACGATTTATAAAATCTACGCTATCGACTCGTTTGCTTAGACCATCAACTTTTTCATCCAAAGCTTTGATTTGACCAGTAAATTTGTTTTCTAAACCCATCAATTTTTCTTCTAACCTGGCTTGTCCTATTTCTAGCTTGTTAAGGCGTTCGTCCATCTTGTCAAATTTCGCCTCAAACTTTGCGTCGATTTTGTCTAGCTTTTGATTGATTTGCTCTAAAGCTTTACTTAAATCTGTTGTTATCTGAATTGGTGCATCAGGCATTATGTTATGTTCCTAAGATAATGATGCCAACAGGCAAGGCTGCATTGCTCCCTTTTTTTATTATCGGCGATCGCAACTCCGAAAATAGATTTTCATTTGTCAGGAGTATGCGTAGTTCGCGATCGCATTAGTTACAGACAAAAAGTTTGTATCGTTATGATTAGCTTTTTAACTGGTTAAGAATTCATAACTTTTAATAATCGCTTCTTTATCTTCTGTGGAAAACTCGCAAAATTCTGTGGAAAAATAGCTTAATCTGTGGAAAAAATATTTGGCAATAGAAGAGATTGAATTGTAAATTTCTAGGCTGAGGTTGGGTTAAAGGACGTTAGCGCTAGCTTACCATCAAGCATAACTCAACAACAAGGAACTAAATTTTGGGCGTTGCATCACTGCGAGATGATTTGTCACTTTTTCCTAACTTGAAAAGTTGGTGATTTTTTCGCGATCGCTAACTAATAGAACCACCGCCGCCAAGCTTATACAAGTCCAGAAACATTTTTCTCTCTTAGATAATAAATTAGGAGCTTGATTGATAAAAATAACATCTTTTTCGATTTGGAGTAACCAAAAGTTTTTCGGTGTAGTCTGGCTAAATAATGTCGTAATCGACTATTCTCTCCTTCGACTCTTGTCATCGATATTTTACTGATTATTTGGTCGCCATCTCGAATAAATTTTGGATAAACTTTATAGCCATCAGTTATCCAAAAATAACAATCCCAATGCTTAACCTTTGTCCATAATTTTTCAAAGCTTTTGGCACTCCTATCGCCGATTACAAATTCTAAAATCTCAGAATAGTTCTTATCTAAAGCAGTCCAAACCCAGACTTTATTTTTTTTTACCAACAAATGTTTGCAATTCATCTAGTTGACCAACTTGTGGGATGCGGCTCTTATTATTTTTATCGGGCAACTGATTAGCTGCCTGTTTTACCCAACGAATGACTGTGTTATGATTCACTTTAGTTATTCTTTCAATTGCTCTAAATCCACTGCCATTTAAGTACAGCATCAAACATTCTTCTTTAACTTTTTTAGAATAACCTATCTCAGAATAGGACTCAATCTTCTTGACGACCGCAATTCTGACATTGGTAATTTTGTTTTCCTCTTCTATGACCATTTTTTCTAATTTTATTAGAATTCCATTTTGGACAGTTCATCTTGATTTTTTTGGGAGACGCGATCGCCACTGTAAAATTTCCTCCTTCATTCTAAATCATCCCGCAAATATGCAACGCCCGATTGGGAAAGACAGAGAAAATACAATGTTCGCCATTCAATTAATCTCCAGGTTCAAAACTAATGCGATCGCGCTGATAATCGGGTGGTTCTACATGAATTAGGATGCGCACGGGACTAAAACGTTCGGTAAGGCGAATTTCGACTTCTTCTGTAATTTTATGAGCGGTTTCAACATCTGGAGCATCCACAATTAAGTGCATTTCAATGAAAATTTGTCTTCCTAATAATCCCCTCGATGCAATATCGTGACAATCGAGCGTTCCTGGAACTTCCATGACGATTTGATGGATCGTTTCAGGCGCGATCGCCATTTCATCAACCAACCAAGGAACATTCGCTTTCAATACCGTCCAACCGCTATAAAAAACTAATAAAGCCACAGGAAAAGATAAAATGACATCGAGTAATTGCAGTTGTGGAAAATTGAGGATTTCTCCTTGCCATACCCCAATTAATCCCAATAAAACCGCGATAGTTACCCAAATATCGCTCATCGTATGGTAAGCATCGGCAATTAAAATCGGACTGTTGATTCGTCTGCCGACTTTTCGTTCGTAAAAGGCAACAAAAATATTCACCCCTAAAACAATAATTAGTATCGATAATTCTGCGCCACTAATGCGAACGGGACTTCCCCCGTGCCAAATTCTTTCGATCGCGCCTTGCAGGATTTCAAAACAAGCAATCCCCAAAAAAGCGGCAATTCCTAACGCACCTATCGCCTCGTATTTTTGATGTCCGTAGGGATGATCGCGATCGGGTTCGGGAGAAGATAAGCGACTAGTAATAAGACCAAGAATATTATTTGCACTATCGGTTACGCTGTGTAAAGCATCTGCTTGCAAGCTTAGCGAATTCGTCTTAAATCCAACCACTGCTTTCAACCCCATCACCAAGAGATTGAGCAGTAGAGTAACGATTAATACTTTACGAACTTCAGAACGATTATCTCGTACCACAGAAATAATTAAACGCGAACGCGTTTCTTTTCTATTATTCTAAGCAATAAATTAAATTTGCATTAATGTTCGAGACGAACGGCATTTTATTACAAATTTTTCTAAAAATATCGTTAGCTAAAATAAAAAGCTATAACTAAATAAAAAGCATAAAAAGACTGATGATTGCTCAACCTGCCTCCGATTCAGAATCCATTATCGTTGCTCAAGACGTTGAGAAATGGTACGACAATAATTTTCATGTGCTGCAAGGTGTCAACCTCAGCGTGAAAAAGCAGGAAGTCGTCGTAATTATGGGACCGTCTGGATCGGGAAAATCAACGTTTATTCGCACGTTTAATGCACTCGAACCCTATCAAAAAGGAACGATTATTATTGATGGCATTAAACTTTCTCACGACCTCAAAAACATCGATGCAATTCGTCGAGAAGTGGGAATGGTTTTTCAGCAATTCAATCTCTTTCCTCATCTAACTGTCCTCGATAATGTCATGCTAGCGCCGATTTGGGTGCGTCGCTGGAAAAAGCAAAAATCTGAAGAAGTGGCGATGCAGCTATTAGAACGAGTCGGAATCTTAGAACAAGCGCGTAAATATCCCGGTCAACTGTCGGGAGGACAGCAACAACGAGTCGCGATCGCGCGTGCTTTAGCTATGCAACCTAAGATTATGTTATTCGACGAACCGACCTCAGCGCTAGATCCAGAAATGGTCAGAGAAGTTTTAGACACTATGCGCACCCTGGCTAATTCGGGAATGACAATGGTTTGCGTCACTCATGAAGTTGGTTTTGCTCGCGAAGTGGCAGATCGCGTTGTTTTGATGGATGGCGGTAAAGTTGTCGAAATCGCTTCCCCTAATGACTTTTTTAGCAATCCTCAAGAAGAACGCACTCAAAAGTTTCTCTCGCAAATCCTCTAAAAGACTAATTTTCTAATACAAACGCACAAAAGCTTTATGAGGCGCGGAATCATACCAAGGATGAGGAGTTTTATCATTACGCTTTGCGGTTGTAGTCTAAGTTGGCGATCGCTAAAATGTAAAAGTCGTGCGGATAGTACCGATGAAAATAGTATCGTTATTGCGGTTATGCTCTGGATTGGTAACGACAAACACGCCAGGCGTAATCGCAATATTGTCATTGATTTGCCAGCGATAAAAAGCTTCTATGTGTAAGGAAGTATCGGGATCTTCAAAATCCCCGCCAAAGCCATTATCGACGACTTTAGGCGGTTGACCGAAAATAAATCCTGCTACACTGCCTTCCGAACCCACATCTTCAAGTGCTAAAAAGGCTGCCCAAGTTAAAATATTTGCCTGGGGATTGTTCGATAAATCTTTGGCTGTTGCTTGCAAGTAACCGACTCGTCCGCCAAGGCTTAAAGTCGGCGTAAGGGCGATCGCGGCTTCTGCTCCATAACCATTAGTATTGACGGAATTTGCACTATCGTCAAAGGGATCGCCCGCTAATTCGCTACCCGTTCCGGTATTAAAACTGTTATAAGAATTAGTGTAGGTAAAGCTAAACGCCAAAAAGTCAAGGGGAGTAACAGTAAGTTGCGCGATCGCAGCGTGAGGCCCATAAAAAATACCTTGTTCTGGATCGTTAGGCTCGGTGGATACGTATGCCGCAGATAAATTGATATAATCGTTAAAATCGTGAGATATGCCAACTCCCGCGCCTTCTCCTTGCCGTCGAATCGGATTTTCTCGTCCAAACGTAGAAATAGCACCATCGCTGCTGCCGCTAAACCAAGGGCTGACGGTAGGAACGTAGTCGCCTAAACCTTCGCCTGTTGCGATGATAGTCATGTCAGTCTGCTTAGTAAGAGGAAATTGATATCCCAATTCATCAATTTCAAATTGCCCTTCATCATCGCCATCAAATCCTAAATTGGACATTTGAGTGCCCGTTGCTTCTTCAAATTCTGCAATCTGACGCGATTGCAGGCGAACCTTTAATTCATCTTCTCCAGTCAAACTCCCTTCTAGCGTTAGACGAACGCGATTGCCAAAAACAACATTATCGTCTATCGATTCGCCGCTACCATCAGCTTTTTTACCGCCAGCTACAATACTCGGCGCAAAGATAACTTCTCCTTCGAGTTCGACATGAGGTGAAAATTGTTGGTCTTCTAAGGTTGCAACTCTGCTTTCTAATTGTCCTATTTGCCCTCCCATCGTAGTTAGCTCGACAGAAAACTCCGATTGTAGGCGTTGTATGCTGGTTATAGTATCGCGATCGATTTGAGCGCCCAAGCGTTGTATTTGCTGCATACAAGTATTAAGTGCCGCCGCGAATTCGTAGCGAGTTAACGAGCGCCTGCCGCGATAGGAACTATCTGGAAAACCTGAAATACAGCCATATTCTTCTATTAAAGATTGTAATGCTTGATATGCCCAGTCATTCGGACTGACATCCGATAGCTGCGAAACCGAGGGAATTTGAGACATAGAATTATCGTTTGAAGATGCGATCGCTGAAGTGGCATTGGCTAGTATTAACAAACTACTAATAATAATTAAACGAATTTTTGTCATTGGTCATTAGTCATTGGTCATTAGTCATTGGTCATTAGTCATTGGTTAGTTCGATCGTGGTGAGTGGTTAATTGCCTCCCCACAATTCCGAATTCCCCATCTAGGCGTTTCCTTGTTTATTCTTTAATCAAGGCGTTGTTGGCAGAGTTCTAATATGGCTTCGGTGAAAGGACGGCGATCGCATATTTGAGTACTTATGTAAATATGTCGCACCAGCGTTAGTGTCGCGTAAGATTGTATTGCCTGACGAATTGTTTCGCCATGAAACCGAACAAATCTTTCTTCCATTGCTGCTTCTCGATCTGCTAAAGCGTTGGGATTGCCGAGAATGCGAAGGCTGTATTCGGTTATATGTCCGATAAAATTACCGAGATCGAGAGCAGGATTGCCCTGACAATAGAGATCGAAGTCAAGAAGGTAAAGGCGATCGCCATTAACGATAACTTGATCGCCATAAAAATCTCTGTGAATGCCGCACGGTTGGAGTTCTGGCGTATTAGCACCCAGGCGATCGCACTTTTCTAATATCCCCTCTAACTGTTTTTCCCACTGGGGATATTGTTGGGCTACTTTGGGAATGCGATCGCGTAAAATTTTTAATTCGTCAGCCATTGTATGGCAGCGACGGGGAAAAATATCGCTTTTGTGCAATTTATGGGCGGCTTCAGCAATTTTACTCGCTAAAATTACGCCTTCCGATCCCGCTAATAATTCGGTGGCAACGGTTCCAGGCACTTTTTTTTGCAACCACATCTGCCATTCGGGAATCGTGCCTAGCGGTTCGGGTACGGATATTCCATCTGTACTATCCTCAGCAAATCCTGCATTCCAGAGCGATCGCTGGAGTTCATAGCTGTGGCGATCGAGTCCTTTTGCTCTTGCTTTGCCAATAATAACAAGCGATTGAGTTTCATTTACTAGTTTGTATGCGATCGCGCAACGTCGTCCGGGTTTATGTCGAATGACGCGAATGGCATGAAGCTCGACATTTTTATATACACAAAGTAGTGATTTTGTCAAGTTTTCTTGCACTCGTACCGGATCGATCGCCTCTGCAAGAAAAGGCATTTTCGGATCGGCAACAATATTGAACGGATCGCTGACAAGAACGTTTGATAAGAAAATCATAGGGAGTACAGGAGTAGGAGAGCTTTTTCAGTGACCAGTAGGGGCGCATGGCGTGCGCCCTCTTACAGTGACCAGTTACCAGAGACAAGGGAGACGAGGAAGACGAGGGAGACGAGGAAGACAAGGGGGACAAGGAAGACAAGGGGGACAAGGAAGAAAAATACACGAAGGATTACCCTTGTCCCTAAAAAATCCCGATATTTCAATATCCCAGTCACCAATCACCAATCACCAATCACCATTCCCCAATCACTGATTACTGATAACTGATAACTGAAAAAGGGTTGCATAACGACCGTTGCGACGGATTAATTCTGCGTGACTTCCTTGCTCTTGTATTTGTCCGCCTTCGATATAGACAATTAAATCGGCGCGGGTAGCAAGATTAAGATCGTGAGTAATAATAAAAGTCGTGCGATCGCGAGCGAGTTTTTGTAGTGCCTCAATAACAACTCGTTCGTTTTCTTTATCTAAACCTGTGGTTGGTTCGTCGAGAATTAGAATCGGTGCTTGACGAATGGCAGCGCGAGCGATCGCAATTCTTTGTCTTTGTCCGCCGGAGAGGGTTGCACCACGCTCTCCTACTACCGTATCGTAGCCTTGGGGCATTGCTTCGATAAACTCGCGAGCATTGGCAAGGGTGGCGGCGGCGATAATATCTTTCTCAACGACATCGGACACCCCGTAAGCAATATTTTCGCGTATGGTTGCGGCAAACAAAAGGCTGTCTTGCAAGACGACGCTGATTTGCGATCGCAAAGACTCTAATGTGTAATCGCGAATATCGCGTCCGTCGATTTTAACCGCACCAAAAATCGGATCGTAAAGGCGCATGAGCAAGCTAACCAAAGTCGATTTCCCGCCGCCAGAAGTCCCAACGATGGCAACTTGTTGTCCCGATCTCACTTTTAAACTAATATCTCGTAACAGGATTTGGTTGGGTTCGTAGCCAAAACTAACGCGATCGAATTCTACATCGCCGCGAAACCGAGAAGCAGCGATCGCGCCTGGTAAATCTCGCACGTCGGGAGTTTCTTCTAAAACATCGAGAATTCGTTCGCCCGAAGCAGCCGCTTTTGCTAATCGTCCAGTGTATTTGGCAAAGTTCTGGACGGGTTTAAAAGCATTTTTGAGATAGGTAAGAAAGACCAGTATATCGCCAGGGGTGAGGGAATCTCGCAATACCAACCACGAACCATACCACAATACCACTGCCGTACCGATCGCGATAACGACATCGACAGTCCTTTCTAGATGAGACGCTAGCTTTTGGGTTTGTACGCTTTCTTTGAGACTGTTTTGATTTTGTCGGGCAAAAATATCGGCAAATGCTTCTTGCAAAGAAAGCGCTTTGACTAGTTTAATCGCAGCAATAGACTCAGCCGCCGTTGCAGCAACCGCCCCCTCTTGCTTGCGCTGTTTGAGCGAGGATTCGCGGATTCGTTCGCTTAAACGAGTTGCCGCCAACCCAAAAAAAGGGAGCGTCAGCAAAGAAAGCAGCGTCAAGTCGCGATCCATCCAGAACATCACGACCAACATCCCAAAAAGCATTAATACGCTAACTAATAAGGGTAAGGCGGCTGTAATTAAGATTTCTTGTAGCCTACTCGCATCGCTACTGACTCGTACAATTAAATCACCGCTTCTGGCTTTGGTATGGTAAGAGAGCGAAAGCTGTTGCAGATGGCGATAGAGGCGTTCGCGCACCTCGCTCATGACGCGACTCCCTACCAGTGCAAGCCAAACCGTACTCCAGTAACCAGCCAACGCCCGCAGTGCCGGAATCGCGATCGCGGCAAGGGCTGAAAAGGTCAACAACCAGACGGGATCGAGGGTAGCGAGTAAGGGAAAGTCTGCTGGTATTTGATTCTGAATGAGAACGTAATCAAATACAAACTTAAGGGGCCAGGGTTCGAGAACGCGCAACCCAACGTCAGCGACAAGCGCGATCGCACAAAAGAACAACAATTTTTGCTGTTTGCGAATGTTAGGAGAGAAGTAACGCAAGATCCGCCACAGTCCAGGAATAGACTTTTGTAAATTGCTAGATCCCATCGTTTACTTCATTCCTCCTACAAGTCGAGTTTCATTAGCGAGGGTAAGAATGCGTTTTGCGATCGCGTCCCAAGTATGTGCCTGCATTACGGTATGATGAGCGACGCTTCCTAGACGGGTACGAAGTTCGGGCGATCGCCAGAGTCGTTCTAAAGCGATTGCTAATGCCACTGCATCCCCAGGCGGACAGAGAATTCCATTCGTACCATCTTCAATTAACTCGGCCAACTGTCCGATGCGACTCGTTACGACAGGCAAACCCGCAGCCATGTATTCGTAAACTTTTAAGGGGGAGAAATAGAAATCGTCGCGATCGGGATAGGGAGCGACAGCTATACTCATCGAAGCAAGCAATCCTGGGATCTCGTTAGGCGTAACTGCACCTGTAAAATGAACCGCCGATTGCAATCCTCGTGCAGATAAATCGGCTTCCAAATTACCTCGTTCGGGACCATCTCCGACAATCAGCAGTCGCGCTTGGGGCACTCGTCGATGCAGGCGAGCAAAGGCATCTGTCAAGATTGACAGTCCGTGCCAGGGTTTTAAGCTGCCGACAAATCCCACTACAAAGGTTTCTGGATCGATCGCAATAGAGGGAATCAAAGGAAGAGAAAAGCGATCGCGATTTACTCCATTGGCAATAACTCGTACTTTTTCATCGCTGACGTAGTTAGTTAAATAATCTTTCACTTGCGAAGAAACGGCAACGATGGTACTAGCTGCTTGAAATGCTCGTCTGGCAACGCGATCGGCAGCTTCGCGATCGACCAATCCTCGATGCTTTGCCTGTTCTTCAATCAAAGGCGCATTGACCTCTAAAATGCCTGGAATGCCTCTTTCCTGGGCGTATTCCATCCCGCTATAACTCCAGAGCGAATAGCGTTCGTAAATGAGGTCAAAAGAGCCTGCTAGATCTAGTTCCAATCGTAAATCGGGGTTAGCTGCTAATGCAACTCGTTCCCTTTGCGATCGCTCTATGTTGGGAATGGCAGGCAAAGGATAAATGGGAGTGTTGGTTAAGTCATCAGGTGGTTTTTCTCCTAAGCGAGTAGCAAATAGACTAACCTGAGCGCCCAATCTTTGCAAAGCTCGCAGCATTTCTTGAACGTGAATGGAGCATCCTTTTTGACCGAAAACCGGAACCCCCGGATCGGCACAGATATAAGCAATCCGCATAATTTACACCAAATTAAACAATGAATGCGACCAAAATCGCCAATCCAAAATCCTCAATCCAAAATCCAAAATCCAAAATCCAAAATCGTATTACACCTCCTGAAGCTCTCGTTTGCTTATCGTCGTTTTGGTTGTATGGAATAGCGCGCGCAGAGAAGCTGTGTTGTGGTGAATGTCAAAGTCTGCCTCGATCGCTTGTCTTGCTTGCCTTGCTAGCTTTTCTCGCTCGGTAGCATTGTTTAAAAGCTGCTTGAGGGCACTTGCTAGCGCTTCGGCATCATGTTGGGGTACGAGCAATCCCGTCTCTTTGTGTCGCACGATTTCGGGAATTCCCGTCACATCAGTTGCCACGCAGGGCGTTCCCAATGCCATTGCTTCTAATAATACCGTTGGCAAACCATCTCGATTGCCATCCGATCCAATGACATAAGGAGCCGTAAACGCTGCTGCCTGCTGTATGCGTTCAAATACTTCATTTTGCGGACGAGGCCCGACCATTTCTACAACCGAGTTTAAGTGCAACTGTTGAATGCGTTGCTGTAACTGCTCTTGGAGATAACCCGTTCCAATAATTTGACAGTGAAATTCGCAACCCCAATCTTTTAGCTTCGCACAAGCTTCGACTAGGATTAATACGCCTTTTTTCTCGATTAAGCGACCGACAAAAACGATTAATGGCGGACGGTGCAGGGGCGATTGAAAAGTTAGTTGCGATAAATCGAGTCCGTTATAGATGCGCCAGACTCTTTTGGCAGCAGCACCATAGGTTTGTTGAAGATATTTGAGGTTGTAATCGCTGACAGTGACAACAGCAGTGGCATCGCTGAGTTTTTGACTCAGATCTTCGCCGATAACGCTCTCGTGAAAGATATCTTTGGCATGGGCGGTAAAAGTATAAGGAACGCCCGTAAAATGAGAGGCAAGACGGGCAACGCTAGTTGCTACGGTTCCAAAGTGAGCGTGTAGGTGAGTAATGTTTTTCAATTTCACTTCCCTTGCTAACCATACTGCTTGATAAACGGTGCTAGCTCTCTCTCCCTGTGCCACGCTTAGCTTTTTCCAAAAATCGGGAATGACTTTACTGGCTTCTTGTAACTCTGCCCAAAAATAGCTTGCGGCTGTTGGAGCCAAACTATTCAGCGACTCACTCGCGCGTCCCAGTACGGGCTTGCGGATATAATGAACGCGGGCGCGTACTTGAGAAATGATGTTTTGAAAATGGGTATCTTCGGGAGGACGAAGGGCAAAAATTTCGATATCGAGTCCTGCCGCTTCGTGAGCCAAAATCTCGTTGACTATAAAGGTTTCAGAATAACGGGGATAGCGTTTGAGAACGTAACCAACGCGCATCGGTTGTGAAAGCAACATTTTTTCTTCTTAAATAGATTGATGGATATGAGGAACGCCAAGCATTTCTCCTAAAAATTGCGGCATACGGGTCAAACCATTGAGATCGATGCGATCGCGTACATTGGGCAATTTATCCGTTTGCGCTAACCACTCGCCCAAAGTCTTAACATTAAGGCGATCGGGATGTAACATATCGAGCAACCCCATCGCTTGCAACCGTTCGGCACGCACGATCTGTTCTTGTCGAGGCTTGATTCGCGGTACGATTAAAGCTTGCTTTTGGAATGAAAGAATTTCGCAGGTGGTATTATACCCGCCCATAGTAATGACACGATCTGCTCGTTCTATTAGCAGCGTTGGTTCGGGAACATATTCTAATAAATATAGATCCGATCGCTGGTCTGCTTGAGCTTGTAAGCGTTGCCGCACTGTTTTTGGCATAAAAGGCCCTGTCAAGATGAGTCCATAAGCATCTGAGGGGAATTTTGCCCTAGCAAAGACTTCTGCTAGTTGCTCTCCATCTTGTCCGCCGCCAACCGCACACAACATCAAACGTCCTGATGGTAGGTTAAGAGTATCGATCGCTCGTTTACTGGCTTCATCGACAAACTGTAGACATGCCGTTCGATCGAGATATCCCATGTAATGAAGCTTGGCACTTGTTTGGGGCGTAAATTGATATTCTTGGATCGGGTCGTAAACGGCAGGATCGCCATACACCCAAACAGCATCGTAATAATCTCGAATGGCTCGTTCGTTATCGTGACGCTGCCAATCTCGACGCACGGCGCTGGGTTCGTCTAAGATATCCCGCAAGCCTAAAATACAATATGTCTCTGTGCGATCGCGCAAATATTCTAAAGTTAAATCGAGTTCTCCCATCGCACCGCGCGGAACATTATCGACAATTAAAACATCTGGCGCAAAAGTTTCGAGACTGGTACGAATTACTTGCGATCGCAACGCAATCATTTCTTGTAGCGAAATATCCAAACGTCGAGAGCGATACTGTCCGTCCTTCTCTTTATAAAGTGCCGGAAGTGTCAGACAATCTACACCTGGTGGCATCACAAAATTACTTGCATCTGACATCCCACTAATCGTAAGAATGTCTGCCTCTAAAGCGGAAGAACCCAGCGTTTGTGCAATTAGGTGATTGCGGCGTTTGTGCCCTAATCCCATCGTGTCATGGGAATAAAGCGCGATTCTCCATTTACGATTTGTTGGTTGCTCGAAGTGATTCGGTATGGGTGGCAATTGCTTTTGGCTTCTCCATATTGTTTTAAGACTTGCTTGCCCTAGACGCGAACCAGAATAAACGTCCATATCGGAGCGATCGCATGGGTGCATCGATCGCATCCTTGGATTTTTTTGCCTTTTTCGAGTCAATTGAAGTGACAGCTTTTTCATAAACCCTCATTAGCAATAAAAATCATTTTGGAAAGGCTTTAGCACGGAGATGAAAGTGATGAAGCAATAGCAGATGGCAGATAATAAATCATAAGAAGTCTGTCTCTCATCCAACAAAAGTCGATCTTCTTATGGTTGCAAAGACATTATTCGCGATCGCTTTTTATTAGCAAATAATCAATCTTTCTTACATATAGCAATTCTCTTTTAGCTGAGGTACAAAGCTTACAGTTTTAAGGCTTACGGGCTTTTATGCAGATGGTTGCGCACAAGGCAAGCGAAGCGCCCTGCGCGGCCCAGTTGGATGTACCTCATAGCTATAGGAAACGCTATATCAAAAATCGTTTTTTTAGAAGTTTATTGTCTTTAAAAAACATAATTTCAAGATTAGTCCGCTTTATCCCCCGTTTATTAATTTTTGTTATCTTAAGCTCTATCAAGCTCAATAAACTCTTTCGCTGGGTAGAAATTTAAGAAAGAGTTATGTTTTGATTAATTTAAGTTTAAGAATTTTAGATAAAACGACAATAAGAGTTTGATGAGAGTTTTCTTATCTTTGGGGAATTATAGGTAAATGGGGGATGTTGACTGGGACACTAAGACATAGGCGATCGGGATTTTTTTTGGGAAAACCTTAGTTTATCTTTTTCCCTTTTCTCTCTTATCTTTCTTGTCTGACCGGTCGCCGATCGACTGGACGCTGTAATTACTCGCTCCACTTACGCAATAAGTTAGCATGAGTTTTTGAGAGTAGGTCGAATTCGAGAGTCTTTCCATCTTTAGAGAAAATCGACCGACGCACGGTATCTAACTCGAACAAAATTTCTCTTTCGGCGGGATCTCTGACTAAACTTTGAATCCATCCTACCGCAACCAGTCTAACGCCTTCAGTTACGGGTTCGACTCGATGAAGCATCGAAGAGGGATAGACAATAGCAGAGCCTGCTTCTAGTTTATAAGCGCGATCGCCATCTGTAGATTCCATGACCAATTCGCCACCCGAATAACTACTCGGACAACTCAGAAAGACTGTAAAAGAAACGTCCGAACGCCAATAATTGGGTTTTCCCATCAAAGCATTATCCGTGTGAGTGCCGTAAGACATTCCGATTTCGTAGCGACTAAACAGCAGCGAGTGAATGAGTTTTGGCAGAATAGCGCTACTAATAAGCGGATGACGCTCCAAAGCTTTCTTGACAATTGTTTCTAAATCTGAGTATGGCTTGGAAGTTTTCTCTAGTTGCGCGTTGTTTTTGACTAATTTGGCGTGCCAACCCGCAGTCACTTTACCATCTACAAAATTTGCTTGAGATAAGTTTTCAACAATAAATTCGATTTCTTCTGGATTTAGAATGTTTTCAATAGAGAAAATCATTAAGGACAAGGAGTTAAAAAAAATCTATCTGCTGACACACTGTTGATAGACTTGACAAAAATTATCAATTAAAAGTAATCTTGTCAAACAATATTATTATCAATTTACAGGGCACAGCCCTTTATTTTAGCGAATCTCACAATAGCTAAAAACATCATAACCTTAACAGAGGAGTCAACCTATGAATTCTAAAGCAGTTAGTTTGTTTCTTGCGGCAACTTTAGCTACTACTCTCGGTGCTTGTGGCGGTGGTGGTACAGAAGGCGGAGAACAAGAAACCACTCAACCCACAGAACAAACATCTCCTGCTAGTCCCGCGCCTGCTGGCGAAGCTGACGACGCTGACGAAGGTGGTGAAGGTGGTGAAGGTGGTGAAGGCGGCGAGGGTTAATAAAACTTACGCTTAGACATTTAAATGCTATGTATTGCGTAGGAGGGCAGATCTGCCCCCCTACTATTAGCTTATGGGTAAATGCTTGCTTTAACATGGCAACAATTAACGATATTGCTGTTCGATCCAGATGCGCATTTGTTCTTCTGTAATTTGAGAAATCGATCGCCCAGTTAGAGGATCGTAAGCACTCCATAAAGTATTTCCCCAACGATCGCGTTCAGACGAAACTTGTAACTCCCGAAGACCGATCGAAGACTCGAACATTAATTCCCAAAGCTGTTCGATCCTCGACCAAAAAGAAGGCTTATTTCTTTTATCGATCGGTTTGAAAGGAAGAATTAGTTCCATTTGCGACAATTTCATTTTGTATTTCCTCATTTGTAGCAAGCTTATAAGTCTAATCTAGCGATCTCGCCCACAAAGAACAAAAAATAGCTTGAATCGCATCCATCAGTAAAATTGATGGATAAAAATTTGTGTTTTTGCGACAATGCAAGAGCAACACTCGATCGCTGTTATGCCGCAAGGCGGCAATTCGTAGTTGTAATTACGAATTACGAATTATTTGAGTTATGGCATCTTCGCGAAAAAATCCGCTCAAAATATTTCAGCTACAAGTGTTAATTGCAGTGGCAGATTGCAGCAGTTTCAGCGAAGCTGCTCAAGAGATGCAATTGTCTCAATCAGCCGTCAGCTATGCGATCGCCAGCTTGGAAAAAGAATTAGGCGTTATTTTGTTTTCACGAGGTCGTTATGGCGCTCAACTTACGCCTGTAGGAGAACAAATCGTCGTTCGCGCGCGCGAAGCGATCGATCTGCTCGATGATATCGTTAAACAAGCAAATCTCGCCAAAGGATTGCAAGGCGGTCACGTCAGAATTTCTTCGTTTCGCAGTGCGGCGACGCATATTTTACCGGATGTCATTGCTGAATTTTGCAGGCGCTATCCCGCGATCGCAGTTAGTATCGCCGATTATGAAGACAGTCCAGATGTGGAAGAGGATTTGCGCAAAGGACGTGCCGATCTTGGCGTTACTTATCTACCAATTGCTAACGAGTTTGAAACCTGGGATTTAATGCGAGATGAGGTTGTAGCGTTGTTTGGGCCGAGTTTCCAAGCGAAAGGGGAGCAGATTAGTTGGGACGACTTGAAAGTGTATCCCCTAATTATGGCTCCCGATGGAGATGTTTTCGATGCAATTATTTACAATCACTGCTTAAAATATGGCGTTGAATTGCAAGCAACTTATCGAATTCGCTCGGATGCAACTGCTGTTAGTATGGTAGCTAAAGAATTGGGGTTTGCTCTTAGTCCGCGCCTTGCAGCAGAACCAATCCCCGCAGGCATACAGGTTTACAGTTTGCCAATTCCGCTGTACCGAGTCATTTGCGTTGCGGCGTTGACCGATGCTTTGCTAACTCCTGCTGCTTATACGTTTCTCGATCTCCTCAAAAGTATGACGCGAGAAATTATTCGCTAAAGCTTTCAGCCAAGCACGTAAGTTTCTGTACAATTGCTGATACTGTTGGCGAACTTAACAAAAACCCCGCATAAGTGCGGGGGAGAGAAAATTTAACCAATACAGATCGAGCTTAGGAATCTAGATCGATCGCAACGGGTTTGACTTCCCAAATTTCCTTACAGTACTCGCGAATGGTGCGATCGCTAGAAAATTTCCCCATGCGGGCTGCATTAAGGATTGACATTTGCGTCCACTTGTGCATATCGCGATAGGTTTGAGAAACCCGATCTTGACAGTCAGAGTAAGCTTGATAGTCGGCAAGAAGCATATAGGGATCGCTGTCGAGAAGCGAATCTACAATTGGTTTGAACAAATCGCGATCGTTGTGACTGAAATAACCGCTGGAGATGCGATCGATAACGCCTTTGAGGTCAGCATTGTTCTGATAGTAATGTCTGGGGTTGTATCCGTCAGCTTTAAGGGCATATACCTGTTCGGCAGTTAAACCGAAGAGGAAGAAATTTTCTGCTCCTGCTTCTTCGCGGATTTCGATGTTAGCACCATCGAGGGTTCCAATCGTCAGCGCGCCATTCATGGCAAATTTCATATTGCCAGTTCCCGACGCTTCTTTTCCTGCGGTCGAAACTTGTTCGGATAAATCTGCTGCTGGATAAATGCGCTGTCCCAGAGAAACGCTAAAGTTGGGCAAGAAGACGACTTTGATGCGACCTCGCACGTCTGGGTCTTTGTTGACCACTTCTGCAACCGCGTTGACGAGCTTGATAATCAACTTAGCCATAAAGTAGCCTGGGGCTGCCTTACCGCCAAAAATAAAGGTTCTCGGTAAAACATCGAGACTGGGATTTTGCTTGATACGGTTGTAGAGGCTGATGATATGTAGCACGGCTAAATGCTGGCGCTTGTATTCGTGAATGCGCTTAACCTGTACGTCAAAGAGCGAATTGATATCTACCTCAAGCCCTTTGACTTTGAGAATGTAGGCGGCGAGAGAACGCTTGTTGTCTTGTTTAATTTCTCGCCAGCGATCGCAAAATTCGCTATCGTCGATAAACTTCTCGATACTTCTCATTTCATCGAGATCTTTGAGCCAGCGATCGCCAATTTTTTCGCTAATTAAGCTAGAAAGCTTGGGATTGCTCGACAAAATCCAACGGCGCGGCGTAACTCCGTTAGTTTTGTTATAAAACTTCTCTGGCCAAAGTTTGGCAAAATCTTTGAGAGTATCTTTTTTGAGCAGGTCGGTATGCAGTGCCGCAACGCCATTGATAGCATGACTTCCCACACAAGCTAAATGAGCCATGCGAATCTTCTTATGAGATCCTTCTTCGATTAACGACAGACGACCGAGCAATTCATCATCACCTGGGAACCAAGTTCGCACGTCTTCAAGAAAGCGATGGTTGATTTCGTAGATGATTTCTAGATGTCTGGGAAGGAGTTTGCCAAATAGATCCACCGACCAACGTTCTAGCGCTTCTGGCATCAAAGTATGGTTGGTGTAAGCAAAGGTTTTTTGGGTGATTTTCCAGGCAGTTTCCCAATAGTAGCCGTGTTTATCGACTAACAGCCGCATAAATTCCGCGATCGCAACGGCGGGATGGGTATCGTTAAGTTGGATGGCAACCTTATCGTAGAAGTTATCTAAAGTCTTGTTACCACGCAAGTGATAGCGAATTAGATCCTGTAGCGAGGCAGAGACGAAGAAATACTGCTGTGCGAGGCGCAATTCTCGTCCTGCTGGGGTGTTATCGTTGGGATAGAGAACTTTCGAGATCGTCTCTGCATCCATTTTTTCGGCAACAGCCCGATCGTATTGTCCGGCATTAAAGGCATCAAAATCGAAGTCTTGGCTTGCCTCAGCCTTCCACAGACGCAAGGGATTGACGGTATTGGTTTGATATCCCGGTACGGGGGTATCGTGGGGAATGGCGATAATTTTGCGATCCGGAATCCAGACTACTTTGTCATAACCCCTCTCATCGTGGAAAATTTCTGTATGTCCCCCCAAAAGAATTTCGACGGTTTCATCTGGACGAGCGAGTTCCCACGGATTGCCAAAACGCAGCCAGTTGTCAGGGACTTCTACTTGCCAGCCATCTTGAATTTTTTGGTGAAAAATACCGAATTCGTAGCGAATTCCATAACCGATGGTGGGAATTTCTAATGAAGCGAGGGAGTCTAGAAAGCAAGCTGCCAGCCGTCCCAAACCGCCATTTCCCAAACCTGGGTCGGGT
>JALOOL010000284.1 GCA_025454425.1 Hydrococcus sp. Prado102
CATAATTTTACGTAGACGACCAACTACATAAATTATTCTAGCACAGATTTTGAAAGTCCCCCTGGAAGGGGGAGGCTTTCAACCCAAATTTTTGGTAATCGATAATTTGTAATTGCATTCGTCGTTGTTGCATTAATGATGAAACTTTGGGTATAACATTTTAACTAATGGGTGTGCTTGGCGCAAATGTCGTTCTATGATAATTGGAACTTCGTCGGGACGTACTCGCCAATACCAAATGCGATCGCGTTGCGTGGGCTTTGCCCAATCGCCTTCCACCAGTACCATCGGGCCGTTACCGCATTGTCCGAGACAGCCGCTGCCGATAATTTCGACTCCAGGAACTAGATCGGCTAAAAACGCTTCTAGTACCTTAAAAGAGCCATATTTGCGGCAGCTACGACCTTGACAGACTAGCACTCGCTGAGTGCCAGCCTCTTTTCCTATTTCGTCTGTTTTCGTGTTGGACACGACTACCGCTTTCTAACCTCCTTTGGCAAAAGAAACCATCACTAGCAGCGACAGCAAAATTCCCGGACTCAACAAAAGTAATAACGTAAATAAATCGTCAGGAGTCATAACTGATTTTTGAGTAGCGATTTCCATCTTCTAGTTTGACACTCGCCGCGATAAATCGACAGCGATTCTAGCGGTTGTAATCTTGCTTCTTAAGATTTACTTTATGATTGATTTTCTAACCATTTCCAAAGCTGGGGAGCGGTAAAATCGGCGATCGCCATGTTAGCTCCAGCATCGATTAACTGTTGGGGAGCGTGCGTCGAAGCTACTCCAATCGTATGAATTCCGGCTCTCGTCGCCGAAAGAATCCCAGAGGTCGAATCTTCAAACGCGATCGCTCGGTTGCTATTGACATTTAGCCTTTCTAATGCTATTAAATAAGGCGCGGGATCGGGCTTTCCTCGCGGCGCTTCTTCAGCGAGAACTACCGTAGAAAACACCGAAGTAAGTTGTAAAACCTCTAACATAAATTGAGCGTTAGCGCGGGGAGCATTGGTCACGACAGCTTGTTTGAGTTGTCGCGAAGCCGACCAATCGAGCAATTTTAACAATCCGTCTATCGGTTGCAATCGAGTGCCTAACTGACGAAAACGGGCTTCTTTTGCGTCTGCGAAGTTCATTCCCTCTTCAAGAGACAATTGCGGCAAGATATCGCGCACGATTGCCGAATTTAGTCTTCCAGAGATATGTTTTTGATAGAAATCGCGATCGAGAGATATGCCGAATTCTAATAAAACCTCTTGCCAGGTTAAATAATGTACGGGATCGCTATTAACTAGGGTTCCATCTAAATCGAATAAAATAGCTGAAAGCATTATCAGTAATCAGTAATCAGTTATCAGTAATCAGTTTTCTTTTGAAGCCTGACTTGTTCCCTATTTTAGGTACTTAAAGGATGTTAAAAAATTTTAAGTAACTAGCGAGTCAAACAAAACTGAGAACGGTTTCGATCGCGAACTATTAAACTCCTATAACTGTCACTTAAAAAGGGCTGGGGTAAATAGTCTATAATCGCAGGAAACGCTATCCTCTACAGTCCCGTTATGGCTAAACCTGCAATTCTGACAGTAGACGACGATCCCGAAGTCCTGCAAGCAGTTGCCCGTGACTTGCGGCGACAGTACGGCGAGAACTTTCGTATCATAAGAGCCGATTCTGGTTATGCTGCGATCGATGCGCTCAAACAGCTAAAATTACGTAACGATACAGTCGCTTTATTTCTCGTCGATCAACGAATGCCGCAGATGAGCGGCGTAGAATTTCTCGAAGGGGCAAGCGAAATCTTTCCCGAAGCCAAACGAGTTTTGCTGACTGCTTATGCAGATACAGAAGCCGCCATTCGAGCGATTAACACGGCTAAACTAGATTATTACCTGCTCAAACCGTGGGATCCGCCCGAAGAAAAACTTTATCCAGTTCTAGATGACTTAATAGACGATTGGCTGGCAACCTTTCATCCTCCTTTTGAGGGAATACAAGTTATTGGCGATCGCTGGTCTGCCGAATCCCACCGCGTCAAAGACTTTCTCGCTCGCAACCAAATTCCCTATCGCTGGATGGATGTCGAACAATCCGAAGAAGCCCGACAGATTATTAGTTATAGCGGGTCAGAAAAGCCAAAACTTCCGCTAGTCATGTTTTCCGACGGTTCAAGCGCCAGTTTGCCGAGCAACGTTGAAATCGCTCAAAAGATCGGGCTGCAAACCGAAGCAGCCAAGCCATTCTACGATCTTGCGATCGTTGGCGGCGGGCCTGCTGGATTAGCGGCTGCGGTGTATGGCGCTTCTGAAGGGCTGCGCACCGTCTTGATCGAACGAGAAGCCCCAGGCGGTCAGGCTGGCACTAGCTCTCGCATCGAGAATTATTTGGGCTTTCCTGTGGGTTTGAGCGGCGGCGACCTCGCCCGTCGAGCCGTGACTCAAGCAAGGCGTTTTGGGGTAGAAATCCTCAGTCCTCAAGAAGCGCTTGGCGTTCGGGTCGATAACAATTATCGCATTCTCACCCTTGGCGATGGCAAAGAAATTAGTTGTCATGCGATGATTTTGGCGCTAGGAGTTTCATGGCGGCGCTTAGATGTGCCTGGAATTGAAAAATTTACAGGTGCGGGAGTTTATTACGGTGCAGCGCAAACTGAGGCGCTATCGTGCGCCAATGAAGATGTTTATGTCGTCGGTGGGGCTAACTCTGCCGGACAAGCAGCTATGTACTTCTCTAAGTACGCCCGTAAAGTAACGATGTTGGTACGGGGAGACTCGCTAACCAAGAGTATGTCTCAGTATCTCATCGACCAAATTGACGCGATGGATAATATCGAGGTGCTAACCCATACCTGCGTTACTGAAGTCAAGGGAGAAATTAATCTAGAAGCTATAACGATTAAAAACTTGCTAACGGATGAGATAAAAACAGTTCCCGCGAATTCTTTATTTATTTTTATCGGAGCGATGCCCCGTACTGAATGGTTAGATGGTAAGCTCGATCGCGACGAGAGGGGTTTTATTCTAGCAGGCCCCGATTTACCATTAAAAAATGGACGACCCAAAGGATGGACTCTGGAACGCGATCCTTTTTTGTTGGAAACGAATATTCCTGGCATCTTTGCTGTCGGCGACGTGCGTTATGGATCTATCAAACGGGTTGCTTCTGGTGTAGGGGAAGGATCGATTTGCGTTCAATTCGTACACCGATATTTAGCAGATGTTCTATGATGTTGAGGCTAACGAACGAGATCGCTAACCCGTACCAAAATAATAGAAAAAACTGGTATTTTTTTATTTTGATTGTATTGGTATTAGGGATCTTTTTTCGTTTTGCCAACCTCGATCTAAAACTTTTTGATGGAGACGAGTGCATTACTTCTGTACGAGCGGCAGGACGGACGGAGCGATCGTTTAATTCAATTCCTAGAAACACCATTATTACTCCCGAAGTCATCGAGAAATTGCGCCGTATCGATCGCCAATCTAGCATCTTTGACACCATCAAAGTTACAGCAAGCGGAGCGCCCCAACATACGCCACTGTTCTTTGTTTTAATTAGAAATTGGATGCAGTGGTTTGGCAATTCGGCAACGACAATGAAAAGCTTCGCTGCCTTCATTAGCTTGTTAAGCTTCCCTGCTATTTATTGGCTGTGTCTAGAGTTATTTAAATCGCCAGCAGTCGCTTCGATGTCAGTGGCGTTAATTGCCGTATCGCCCGTTCATATAATTCACGCTCAAAATGCCAGACCGCGATCGCTTTGGATCTTAACAATCTTACTTTCGAGTGCGGCGCTACTGCGGGCAATCCGAACGAGCAAAATACGAGATTGGACGATTTATGGCATAACGTTAGGACTCAGCCTTTACACCTTTTTATTTTCTACTTTGGTTTTAATAGCTCACGGAATTTAGGAATTCAGGTGACAGTTGCTTATTTATTAGCAACTAAAATCACTGCAAATTCGGGCAAGTTAAGCATACAAATCTGGCGAATTATTACGGTTACAATTGTTTCGCTGGGGGTCTTATCTTGTGCCGTCAGCATTCAAACAGAAACTTGGAATGGTAAAGAAGATTTTACAATTGAATCATCTCGCCTAATTAATGGCGCGATCGCTCCCGTTATTATCGCTGATGGCGATTTGGTTTATAGCTTAATGCCGTTAAACTACAGGCTCGAACCTCACGTTAGGTTAATCTGGGCATCCCAATCGACTAAAATCCAAATTCCCAATGGATTTAGCGATGTATTTTTATTTTCTGTTTCTCCAAAATTACTATCGTACCTGCAAGCACAACCTGGGCTGAAGATCGAGCCAGTTTATCGGCATTCGTACTCAAACATCTTTTTGTGGAAAAGCTCGTCGCCAAGTACGCTTTGGAAAATAGCGAAATAGTGTGATAAGGGCTATGCTTTAACTATGGTAGTCAATCCCCCAATATTATTGTGGCGATCGATCTTGAAACATTACGGAAGATCCCTCTGTTCTCTCACTTACCGGAAGACCAACTTCAGTGTTTGTCGGAGCAAGGTAACGAAATTCGACTGAGTGCGGGAACTCAAATCGCTAAACAGGGAGATCCGCCTGATGGCTTCTACGTCATTTTGGATGGCAAAACAGAATGGACTAGGAAAGTCGGACAGCAAGAAGCTCACGCAGTTACGCTAGTTGCCGGAGATGTGTTTGCCGAGTTAATTTTACTGCTCGACGAACCCTATCCTACTAGCGGACGGGCACTGACAGACGTGCATCTCTACAAACTAACGTCAGAGGAATTTTGGGAGATGTTGCAGATGTGTCCGACTATTTTGCGGCGCATTCTCAAGATTTCCGCCGAGCGATCGCAAATTCACGAATCCGTCAGCCAGCAACAAGCTAAACTCATCTCCTTGGGCACTCTTTCGGCAGGACTCGCCCATGAGTTAAATAATCCCGCTGCTGCCATGCGCCGCAACGTAGAAACTTTAGAAGAGGTATTGCAAAAATTACCTTCTCTGGCACTGAAAATGCACCAACAGCCCATTTCAGAAGGTCAATTGACGTTTTTGTGCGATTTTTATGCGCGATCGCTCGAAACGGCTAAAAATACCGACAAACTCGATCCCCTAACCCAAAGCGAACTTGAAGATGAAATAACCGATTGGCTTGAAGATCGCGATGTTAAAGAAGCCTGGAAACTCTCACCCGTACTAGCATCGGCAGGGTTAGGAACCGATACCCTCGACGAACTCGCGCAACAGGTTGATGGGAACTGTATCGGTAGCATTTTAACTTGGCTCGAAGCTACGCTGACGGGAACTTGTTTGCTAGAAGAGATTCAGCAGAGTTCGCAGCGCATTTATGAGTTAATTAAATCGATGAAAGAGTATTCCTACATGGATCGCGCCCCCATGCAAGAGGTAGACGTTCATGAAGGAATTATTAGTACGTTAACCATTCTCAAGCACAAACTCAAATATGGCATCACTGTCACCAAAAAATTCGGTAACTTGCCTCCCATCTGTGCTTATGGAAGAGAACTCAATCAAGTTTGGACGAATTTAATCGACAATGCGATCGATGCTATGAATGGAAAAGGAAATTTAAAGATACGAACTGCTTTGGAGGGCGATCGCGTTTTAGTCGAGATTGCAGATAATGGAGGTGGCATTCCTCCTGACATTCAATCGCGTATCTTCGAGCAATTTTTTACAACAAAAGAAGCTGGAAAAGGAACTGGTTTAGGATTAGACATCGCTCGACGTATTATTGTCGGACAACACAAAGGCGATATCCGCTTCGACTCCCAACCTGGAGAAACAAAATTTCAAGTGCGTTTGCCAATTAAACCAATTCAGTAGTTCAAAGTTCAGGAGTTCAGGAGTTCAGGAGTTCAGGAGTTCAGGAGTTCAGGAGTAAATTTAATTCCGACTTCATCAATACTTCCGACTTCCCCTTTCCCCTTTCCCCTTTTCCCTAAAAAACCCCAATCCCCAATGCTAGACATCGCTAAAATACGCCAAATCCCCCTTTTTGCCGTTCTCAACGACGAACAATGTCAGTTTTTGGAGTGGGGCAGAGAAAGATGGCTGGAAACCGACGAAATTTTAGCGGTAGAAGGCGAACCGTCGGGATATTTTTGGGTTTTACTAGAAGGGAAAGTTCAGTGTACCAAAAGAGTTGGCGATCGCCAAGTTCTCTGGACTAGTTTTGGCTCTCAATCTTATTTCGGACACGAGTTAATTTTACTCAACCAACCTTATCTAGCAAGCGCTCGTGCCACTTGTAACTGTCACTTATTAGAGTTTGATACCAAAGCTTTCTGGAAGATGCTCGAACTTTGCCCTTCAATTGCGCGCGAACTCTTGATTAGTACTGCTCAGCGATCGCAGAATCTCGATTCTATCTCTTTTCAAGAACAAAAGTTAGTTTCTTTAGGCAAGCTCATTTCTGGATTGGCACAGGAGTTGAGTCAACCCGCGGCAACCAGTCGGCAAGCGGTAAAACAACTCAATCAAATGTTTGAGAATATCCAACCAATTGCCCTCAATCTTGCTTCCGAGGAAATAGAAGAATACCATCGAGTTAAACTAACGCTGCTCGACGAGATCGAACAAAGTACCCAACATATTTCTAAAATCGTGCAAGCAGCAAAAGATTATACTTATCTCGATCGCGCTCCTTTACAAGAAACCGATATTTGCGAAGGATTGGAGAATACTTTAAGAATATTAGGACACCGACTGGGAGAGGGAATTACCGTGATTCGCGAATACAATACTAGTTTGCCGCCTATCTGCGTTTATGGTAGCGAATTGAATCAGGCGTGGACGCATTTAATTGAGAATGCGATCGAGGCAATGGCAGGACAGGGAACCCTTGTCGTGCGAACTTCGCAAGTAGAAGACCGCATTTTAGTGGAAATTATCGATAGCGGTGCAGGAATTCCCCCGCAAGTGCAGCCTCACATTTTCGAGCAATTTTTTACGACGAAAGATGCCGGACAAGGAACGGGACTGGGATTGCCTATTACTTATCGCGTCATAGTCGAACGCCATCAAGGACAGTTGTTAGTTGAATCGGAACCCGGACGGACGTGCTTTCGCATTTTTTTACCCATGAATTTAACTGAGTTTTAATTTTTACTTAAGACTGGTAACAAGTTCAGCTTGCTCGATCTGTTGCGTTAGCCAATCAGAAAACAGGTCTGAAAGAATTTGAGCGCGTAACTCTTCGTCTAATTGGCGTTGCAAGAGTTCCTCAACAAAAATTAAATGTGCATTTTTAGAAATGATAATTGGTTTGAGAATTTGAGGTGGATGAGATGCAAAAACAGCAGCAGAAATTTCCGGCTTTAACTCGGCACGACTCAAAATCCCTCGATATCCCAAACTGCGGCGTAATTCTGGTTCTTGAATGTATTGACGGGCAACTTCCCAAAAGCTAATCTCGTTTTCTTGAAGCGCGTAAAAAAGTTCCATTGCTAAATCGCGATCGCGCAAAACAATTTCATACATAACAACTTGGCTATAATCTAGCTGGCGCTCGACAAAAAAAGGTTCAACTTTGTTAGCAAACAAATGTCGCGCTAATTTTGAGGATAAGACAGTATCGTAAATTAATTCTTCAAAATCGTCCAATGACAAACCATATTTTTGCAGCCACGACCAAGTAGCATCAGAACTCAAAAGATGATTTTCCTGGCGAAATTTGTCGGCTGCTTGCTGAAGTTCGTTAGGTTCTACTTCAATGCCACAAGCTTCCGCTTTTCGGGCAATAATTTGGCTAGTCGCGATCGCATTCGTAACTGAGGGAATCTGGCAAGAAAGTTTAAGTTGGCGAACGATCGCATCTGAAGAAATAGTAACAATTTCTGACATAAAAATGAACCCAAAATCGTTTAGTTAGAGTTCTAACCCCGTTTTTTGTAGCTTTTTAAAAGGATCGAGAAACAAGTCGATGGTGCGTCGCTGTTGAATAACAACCTCTGCGGTTGCTGTTTGACCGGGACTTAGGGGAATGCGTTGGTTAGCCGTTTGAATATAATTGCGATCGAGGGCAATTTCTATTTCAAAAACTCTGGTTTGAGTTTGATTTTCTTCGCTTGAATCTCGATCTTTTGGCGCTGCTACTCGCGAATCTGGAGAAATCCAGCTTAAACGTCCCGGCACAATTCCATAATCTTGAAACGGA
>JALOOL010000285.1 GCA_025454425.1 Hydrococcus sp. Prado102
AACTTTTTTAATTTGATATCCTTTAGCTTAGGAATAACGAATTAACCTTTCTGCTTGACTATCTAAATTACTTTTGTTCTCGGAGCTAGACACTCTAGCATATACAACAACTCCTGACAAGATTTTTTCGATGTTAACAATTACTGTCCCTGTTGGTAATTGAGTAGCATTAAGCTCCCCTCGTTTCCACATTCTCCAAGCGGTCTGGTAACTTATTCCTTTTGATTTAGCGTAGTCAGATAGTTTCATAGTCTTATCTTAACACGCATGATTATATCTGACTATATTTGATTATATTTGTGTTATTTAATCTGGATACCAATTTTCATGTTTTCCCGATAGACATCACATTAATAAAATGTTTGTTGGGTTGACGGGGTGGAAACCCAACAATTAGCAGCCTATCGTTGGGTTTCGTCCCTCAACCCAACCTACGAAGTGTCCATTACTTTTGCAAAATGGTATTACTCGCGATCGCGACAAAAAAGCAAAGCGTCAGTAACGAGTAGGGTGGGCATTGCCCACCCTACTCTACTAACTAATCTAAAAAGCTTGTTCTACTTCGGCAATTTCAGGAATAATTTCTCGCAAACGACGCTCAATCCCCATTTTGAGAGTCATAGTAGAACTCGGACAAGATCCACACGCTCCCTGAAGGCGAAGTTTAACGATAGGACCATCAATTTCAACTAATTCGACATTACCGCCATCTGCCATTAGGTAGGGGCGCATTTCATCTAAAACTTGTTCGACGTTATCTGGAGTTAGTGCTAATGACATGATTGACCTCAATTTACTACGGTGAAATTGTAGCTACTTTAATCCTAGCGTTAATCAGCCATCAGTTATTTTTTAACTTGCCAATTCAAAAGAAGTTTTAACCGACTGAATGCTATTGATAACAGGCATTTGATAAAGGGGAACGGTGAAGGTGACAGTCGAACCCAATCCTTCTCCCATGCTGTAAAAATCTACTTGTCCTCCCATCGCTTCTACTAGCTTTTGAGAAATAGCTAACCCCAAACCCGTTCCGCCATACGCTTTAGTATGAGAACCGTCAACTTGCACGAATTTTTCAAACAGTTTGGCTTGTTTTTCTAGAGAAACGCCAATTCCGGTATCGGCTACGCTAATTTTAACCATCCCAGGAAACTCTTGTCCTTGGTATCGCGTTTTCTTTTTAACAATTTCCGCACTGACGATGATATCTCCCTCGTGAGTAAATTTGATGGCATTACCGACTAAATTGAGCATCACTTGTAGCAGGCGTTGATAGTTTCCGAACAGAATGACGGGGGTAAGCGTTTGCGGTTCTTTAATTTTAAAACTGAGATTTTTTTGCTGTGCTTGCGGATGAGTAAAGTTTTCCACCGCTTGAAATAATTCGTCTAGTTCGACAGTTCCTAGTTCTAGATCCATTTTGCCAGCTTCAATTTTGGCGAGATCGAGAATGTCATTGATGAGATTGAGTAAATGCAAAGAGGATTTATAAGCTTCTTCAAGAAACTCCCGCTGTTCTTCGGGATCGTCTGCCATTCCATCTAAAATCAGCTTGAGAAAGCCGATAATTCCATTGAGGGGCGTTCGCAGTTCGTGTGTGGTACTGGCGAGAAATTCGCTTTTGAGACGAGAAGCTTCTTCTGCGGCGAGGGTTGCTTGTTCGAGTTCTTTGTAGAGAGTTGCATGAGCAATAGCAGTTCCGACTTGATCGGCGAGTTCTTGTACCAATTCAATTTCGGCAGGAGTCCAATAACGAGAGCGATCGCATTGTTGCAAACAAATCAAACCATTGCGTTGATTTTGATAAAACGTAGAAACGATTAAGATCGATTTTGCCTGAAATTTATCTTCAACCAACTGTTCGACGATAACGGGTTCTCGCTGGGACAGCGCTTGTTTCCAATAGGCTTCGGATTTCCAATCCAAGCGATGTCCTAACACCGATTTGAATGGTTTCTGATAGCATTCGGCTTTTACATCGAGATGTCCTTGTTTGGGATCGTAAGAAATAGTCAAGCATCGACTGACTTGCAAAGCTACGCCCATACTATCGGCTGTTTGCTGCCAAATCGTGGGTAGATCTAGGGTACGGCGAATTTTTCTGGCAATATTGGTCAAGAGCTTTTGGTAGGGTCCTGGATGTGAAGGCAGATCGGTTTGTGCTGTCAGTACGCTGTCTGTTTCGCTCAATAAACGTCCCATTACCAACACTGTTTGCGGTTTTCCCTCTTTTGGCAAAATCGGGCTAATTGTTAATTCAAATGGCAAAGATTGACTTTTATAGCGAAATAAGCAATTGCATTGTTCGGGAATTCGCCGCTCTAAAACTCGTTTAATTCTCTCGTAATAAGCTTTAGTACGAACGGGGGTTAAAGTATGTTCGAGATAGCTTCCAACAATCTCTTCATTTGCTATGCCATATTCAGAAGCCGATTGCCAGTAAAAAGACAAATATTTGCCAGAGCTATCTTGAGTAAAGACTAGCTCTGCCCCTAAATGTTGCCAATTATTATTATTAGGCTTGGAGTTTGCTGCATCGGCTTTCATAGCTCTTCCTTGCCTTGGATACTTACTGACATCGAGCAGAGAATTCATAGTTCGCGTCGGTCATGGCATAAAAAGCGCTCGGCATCAAATTGCCATTTCGCTTTGTCTAATTTTAAAATTCCCCAATTAAATTACAAAAATAACAATAGATAAGTTTTTTGGGTAAAAAATTTAATCTAACTTTAACTCATTATCAGTCATTCCATTCACCTCTGGGAGGAACGGGCGGATTGCGTCGTAAAGTCCGCGATAAATCGTCGTCTCCCTCGCGCTCGTTTCTCAACCATTGTTTGATCGCACTTTCTATAATGCGACTGGGATCGTTGGTTAAATGTTGGATTTGATCGAGAAGTTCTGAATCTAAATGAATTGAAATTTCTACCTTATCGGCAGAGCGTTGTTGATGAATATTCTCGTTCATAAGTGGTTATTATTATGCGTACTTCTATTGTAATAGGGTGCGATGCGCAAAGCACTGGGAAATCAAAGAGATGATAATAAAATTGCCCAAAGCAAATCGAGCTTACAATAGAATGTGGAAGCTTAACTTTAAAATAGATTAAGGATTCTTGATTTTTGCGAACGATTACTCCACTACTTATTGACTTAATATGACTGACGTTCCCGTCTCTCGCATTCGTAATTTTTCAATCATTGCTCACATCGATCACGGTAAATCTACTTTGGCTGACCGAATGTTACAGATTACTGGTACAGTCGCTCAGCGAGAGATGAAGGAACAATTCCTCGATAATATGGAACTAGAGCGCGAGCGAGGAATTACCATCAAATTACAGGCAGCGCGGATGAATTACACTGCCCAAGATGGTCAGCAATATGCAATCAACCTGATCGATACGCCAGGACACGTCGATTTCTCTTATGAAGTATCGCGATCGCTTGCCGCTTGCGAAGGCGCGTTATTGGTCGTAGATGCTTCTCAAGGCGTAGAAGCGCAAACCCTGGCAAATGTTTATTTAGCGTTGGAAAATAATTTAGAAATTATTCCCGTCCTCAACAAAATCGACCTTCCCAGTGCCGAACCCGAACGAATCGCCAACGAAATTGAAGAAATTGTTGGATTGGATTGCAGCAATATTATCAAAGCTTCGGCAAAAGCGGGAATTGGCATCGATGAGATTCTAGAATCAATCGTCCATCTAGTTCCCCCGCCAATCGATACTGTAGATCTCCCTTTACGCGCCCTCATTTTCGATAGCTATTACGATCCCTATCGCGGGGTAATCGTTTACTTCCGCGTTATGGATGGAAAAGTCAGAAAAGGCGATCGCGTTCGCTTAATGGCATCGGGCAAAGAATACCAAATTGACGAACTTGGCGTACTCTCTCCCAATCAAATCCAAGTAGAAGAACTCCACGCCGGAGAAGTAGGCTATTTAGCTGCGGCGATTAAAGCAGTCGGCGATGCTAGGGTCGGCGATACGATTACGCTATCGCAAGCACCTGCCGCAGAACCGCTACCAGGCTATACAGAAGCAAAACCGATGGTCTTCTGCGGTTTATTTCCCACCGATGCCGACCAATACGAAGATTTGCGCGATGCCCTGCAAAAGCTAAAACTCAACGATGCAGCCCTTGCCTACGAACCCGAAACGTCCTCAGCAATGGGATTTGGTTTTAGATGCGGCTTTTTGGGCTTATTACACATGGAAATTGTCCAAGAACGGTTGGAGAGAGAATATAACTTAGATCTGATTACCACGGCTCCTTCGGTAGTCTATCGCGTTACGACCATCGAGGGGGAAGTTATAGAAATTGACAATCCCAGCTTATTACCGCCGCCGCAAAAACGGGAAAAAATCGAGGAACCCTATATTCAAGTAGAAGTGATTACGCCTGAAAACTTCGTCGGGGCGCTGATGGAATTGTGTCAAAGTCGTCGGGGCACGTTTAAGGATATGCGCTACTTCACTCAAACTCGGACGGCGTTAATTTATGAGTTACCCCTCGCAGAAGTAGTGACAGACTTCTTCGACCAGCTAAAATCGCGATCGCGCGGTTATGCGAGTATGGAATATCAAATTATTGGCTATCAAGAAAATGAGTTAGTTAAATTAGATATTTTGGTTAATGGCGATCCCGTCGATGCGCTGTCAACTATCGTTCACCGCGATAAAGCTTATTATGTCGGTCGCGCTTTGACGGAAAAACTCAAAGAATTAATTCCCCGCCATCAATTTAAGATTCCCATTCAAGCCGCGATCGGCGCTAAGATTATTGCTAGCGAACATATTCCCGCATTGCGTAAGGATGTTTTGGCGAAATGCTACGGCGGTGACATTACGCGCAAGAAGAAACTTTTAGAAAAGCAAGCTAAGGGGAAAAAGCGCATGAAAGCTATTGGAACGGTAGACGTTCCCCAGGAAGCATTTATGGCCGTGTTGCGATTGGAACAGTAGTACTCTAAATTGCAAGCGAAAGATTGGATTGCGCAATTGGCGATTTTAGAAGCTAAGACTATTCAGTAGAATATAAAACTATTAGAATCCCCGTGCGCAGAGCGCCGGGGAGAACGTCAACAGAGTACAATAACAAAGAACCAATAGTTAGTAAGTTTTTAAGGGAAAAAGTCGATGTTTGCAGTCATCTCCTACATAGCTATCATCTTGTTATTTACTGCGCTCGCGCTGGGACTGTTCTTTGGATTGCGTATTGCTAAAATAATTTAGTTTGAGATTAAAGGCGCAATATGATGAGGGGCTATGTGGCGAGGTGTCCTCGCTACTTTATATGCCCCGTAGCGTCTCTATTCTACGCGGGCGAGGGGAATAAGGATTACGCCTTAGCAAAGGATTTCAATAAAAATGGCTTAGACTAGAACAGGCGACAAATGAAGGGATAGCGATAGGGAACATCTGGATCGCTGGCAACTCTAACGATCGCAATAATTGGTAAAATTAAACTCAGAATTATTAGAGCAAACAATAAAGGGATTCCAATAACAGCGAAAATCAGAACAACGCAGACAAGCGCATATAAAAAGAAAGTTATCTGATAATTTAGTGCTTCTTTTGCGTTTTTTTTGACTATTGTATCTTCGCTAAGAATTAAGATCGCAATCGGTAGACCGAGCGAAACAATCGTCCAACTAAATAGACTTGCAGCATGGCATAAAGCCGATAGGATTTTGCGCGTATCGGTATCGTATTGTTTCATTGCACAACTTTGACGATGTATTAGGTTTCGATCGATCCCTTAAATCTAACTTGCCTAAAAAGACTTGTCAGTAATTGTTACAGGCATTTTTCAATTGTCGCCACTACAGACTGAGACAAACTTTTAAGATCGTAACCGCCTTCGAGTCCGAAGAGAATGCGACGAGTAATCTTAAGAATATAATCGGTAAACGCGCCATAATTTTCTGGTTTTAAGGAAATTTCAGCCAAAGGATCGTCGTGATTGGCATCGTAACCCGCACTTACAATCAGTAAATCTGGTTGAAAATCTCTCAAAAAAGGAAATACAAAATTTTCAAAAGCAATTTGATAGATATCGAAAGTACTACCTGGTAACATGGGAATGTTGAGGACGTTGTTGTATTTACCGCGATCGCTAGCTTTTCCCGTTCCTGGGTAACAAGGAGACTGATGCAGAGAACAATAGGCGATATTAGGATTGTCTTCTATAATCGCTTCGGTTCCATTGCCGTGATGTACGTCCCAATCTAGGATAGCGACTCGATTGATGTTAGGTTGTTCTAGGGCATAGTGCGCCGCGATCGCAGCATTAGAAAACAAACAAAATCCCATGCCTCTATCTGCCTCGGCATGATGTCCTGGCGGACGTGCTAAAACAAAAGCAGGGTTGCTATTGGCAAGTACCCGTTCTACTCCATCCAACCAAGCACTGACAGCTAATAAAGCAATCTCATAACTGCGAGGAGAAATGGGAGTTTCCATATCTAACGATCCTCCACCATTGCTAGCAATATTGCGTATGCGAGCGATATATTCAGGAGGATGGATTTTTTGAATATGGGGAATGAGATCTCTAGTGGCGATCGCAGTTGGCAATTGCCAGTGTAGTTTATTAGTCCAAGAAACCGTTTTAAGCGTCTCTACAATCGCTGTCAAACGCGCTGGTCTTTCTGGATGATAATCTCCTGTATGATGGTCGAGAAATTCATCTGAATAAATAATTGGGAACATAGAATATATATTAAAGTCAAAAGTCATTTGAATTTTGGATTTTGCGCGGCCCCTCGCGGACGAACGAAGTGAGGAGCAAGGCGGAGCTTCGCGCCGTGCGCGGCGGTTTTGGATTTTGGATTGAAAATTCAAAAAGTCTCTTCCTTGTCTCCCTTGTCTTCAAAAGTCTTTAAAAGTCCCCCTTGTCCTCCTTGTCTTCCCAATCCCCAATCCCCAGTCACCTTTTCACCAATCCCGCCGATAATAATTTTGCAATTGCTTGTTCCATTCGCTGCAAGTGCGATCCCCTCCAATAAATTTGCTGACAATTCGTACAGCAATGAAACTCATCAATTTCTTGACGGATTCGAGCAGGAATGCGGTCGGCGATCGCGGCTTTATCGATAGATTGTATATTCCCATTACAGCGCATACATCTTGCAAATGGCTTAACGGAATTCAACAAGTTAAAATACTGCAACACTTCGATAACTTGTTGTTCTGGATTGGTTTTTCTAACATAGTAACCATAGATTACTAAACCGCGCATTAATACTCCTTTATCGCGAGTTAAGACAATCCTATTATCAGTTGCAGAAATTTCTGCTAATTCTGCATCTTCATAGTCGTTGCGATAGAGAGTATCAAAACCCAGCATTCGCAGATGAGAGGCTAACTTGCCTAAATGAACGTCTAAAACAAAGCGAACTTCGGGTAAGGGAGGCTGAAGTTGGATATCTGAGGCAATATCTGAAGAGCTAGGATAGACGGTAACGCGATCGCCGTCTTGAAGAATATAAGAAAAATCAACGGCATTACCATTGACGATAATTGCATAAACCTCTGGATGGGGAACGCCTAATGCTTCGATAGTATCTTTAATCGAAGGACGTTCTTTAAACTCGTGAGTAAAACTGACTCCTTTTTTGTTTGGCGGTAAAAAATAATTGAGTTCGGATTGAAAGCAAAAAATCGCTTGAGCCATAAACGAAAGGATATTGTAGACGCTAACTTAAATCTAGCTATTTTTACCGTATTCGTATGCAAAAGTTACCATTGTAGCAACATCATGAGTTAGAACAATTCGTCCTTGCTGTGCTGCCCATGCTAAAACAGTCGGGTCATCTACTCCCGATAAGTTCACATCTTGAACGCGAACAATATCAATATGTAGCATTAGCCATTTTTTGATAGGTTAGTTGGCGATTGAGGCGCGATCGCATCTCCAAAAAGCAATTGTAATTCTCGAACTCTTTCTAAAGCGCCTTAGATTCTAATAAAATCCGAGCTAATTGCAGGGACTCATCTACCGTCGCAATTTTGCCTTCGATCGCAGCAATTTGCAGTTCGGTTAATAATTTGCCGACGATTGGACTCGGTGGAATGCCAAGCTGTTCGAGCAGAATATTTCCCTTATCGCCGAGCCATCTACCCCTCTAGCAAGCGCTAGCAGCGCCAAAGTAGGGAAAACATCTCCAACTCCCAAAAAGAAAAAATACTGCTCTCTGAGCTTCATAGAAGCCCCGCTGCGTTGAAGTTGCGGCAAGTATTTGAGGGAAGTTGTAATGGTGCGAATAACAGCGCGAGGATATTTTAAATTAGCTAGCTCTAATTCTGCTTCTTCTGGAGCGCATGAGACAAGATTTGCTAATTTAGCTGTCTCAATGGTTTCTGGAGAAAGTAAGTAGGCTCGACAATCGCAAATCTCGGAAAAAACACTAGCTGAGTATTCTACCTTATCAACCTGTTGTAATTTTTCTGGCGTAGCATTTTTGAGCCAAAATTTTAGCAAGCCATCTTCCCAAGCGGCTGTTAACCAACAAGTTCCCCTTGGATTAGCTAAGAGATAGCCTAACTCGTTTTGTACCCTTTCGGCTGCTATTTTACTCAAGCGAGGAGCTAATTGACGGATGGTTGCTCTAGTAGCCTCATCGATGCTGAAATTAAGTTGGGCAGCTTGACGATACGCTCGCAATAACCGTAAAGGATCGTCACAGAGGTTAGTTTGAGATACCATTCTCAGGATATGTTTTTCGAGATCGGCTAATCCTCCTAAAGGATCGATTAACTCTTGGCGACGGGGATTATACGCGATCGCATTAACCGTAAAATCTCTTCGTTTAAGATCCTTTTCTAAACTATCTCCTTCTTGTTGGGCAAAATCTACCGTCCCTTGCTTAAAGATAACTCTAGCAATCCGTCGCTGTTCGTCTAAAACGACAAACCCCGCTTTATAGCGATGGGCAATTTCTCTGGCTACCTCGATCGCTAATTCTGGCAAGACAAAATCTAAGTCTAAATAATCTAAGGCGCGATCGAGTAGAGTATCGCGTACTGCACCGCCTACTAAACAAGCAGTTGGCGGCAAACAGTCTAAACTAAAAGGCAAATGATTTCCTAATAAAAGCGCTAATTTTTTTTGCCAAAACATCCAGAACTTTACAAAATTATACTTAAAGAATTAGCCATTATTGACTGGCGCGAGCTAGATTAACAGAAAAGCGGGATATAGTTAGGGTCATGTGTATTTGTGTTAATTGCTATTTTGTCGATCGCTGCACGACTTATCATGCAGTAGAAGGTCAGCATCAACAACTTCATTTAACAGACAATCCTGATTTCGAGGCCAACGAACCCACCATTAATGTCAATATTCGGACAAAAGATGATTATATCGAAATGGAGTGGGATGTTGTTGGTTGCAACAGTTTCTTACGCGAAACTGGTAAATGGGCAAAACTTCGTCCCGGCGAAGCCGTACCTACTTAAAGTCGAAAGTCGAAAGTCGAAAGTCGAAAGTAAAAGAAGGACTTGGGGAACAAGGAAGAGATTATATCAATTCCCAATTCCCCTTTTCACCAATCACCAATCGCCCGATCGGATTGACATTGACACTTCTATCTAGATCGCGTCAAGATGTGATTAAGAGAAGTAAACCTTTGTAAAGATCGGGTTGCATGTCGTTAGAATTTTTGTCATTAGAGCGGATTCAGGAACTTTCCCATCAATACGGTTATTGGGCAGTTGCGATCGGAATTGCACTGGAAAATATGGGAATTCCACTACCAGGCGAAACTATCACTATTGTTGGTGGTTTTCTGGCGGGTAGCGGCGATTTAAATTATTGGTTAGTCTTAGGAAGCGCTATTTTTGGCGCTTTTATGGGAAGTAATTTCGGCTACTGGGTTGGCGAGATTGCTGGCTGGGCTTTTTTATTGAAAGCAGGACGCTTCTTGGGCATCCAGGAACAACAAATGGAAGCGGCTAAAAACAAGTTCGGTCAAAACGCTTCTAAGGCAGTATTTTTCGGTCGTTTTATTTTATTATTGCGAATTTTTGTCGGGCCTTTGGCAGGAATTACTAAAATGCCTTACCTGCAATTTTTACTGTATAACCTGGGTGGGGCAACGCTTTGGGCTTCTGTGATGGTTACGCTATCATTTTTCTTTGGGCGATTGATTCCATTAGAGCAATTAGTTAATAAATTTGCTCAATTCGGTATTCTCGCTTTGCTAATCGTTATAGCTTGGTTAGTCATTCCTTTTTGGTATGAGTCTCGCAAACTTAAACAAGAACTAGAAAAATAAAAATTAATTGTTCGTTACTTATATAGTTAACAAGCGCCGAAGACAACTTCGGTTTTTTTATTGAATATGAAATTTATCCTAAATATTTTTGCACTATTTCTAAAAACTCAGCACGAGAAAATGGTTTAGTTAGGTAGTCAGTTGCACCAACCATTCTAGCTTTAGCGCGATCGAGAAGTCCAGTATTTCCTGTCATCATTATTACTGGTTTTGCTTTAAGCACAGAATGATTTCTAATTAAACGACACAGTTTATAACCGTCTATTCCAGGCATATTTACATCCATCAAAATTAAATCGGGTACGATCCGAATCATTTCTCTTGATGCTTGGAGTGGGTTTTTAATTAGAAAAACTGAATAATTAGCATCTTCTAAAAAACGATTGATTTCTTGAAGAATTATAGAACTATCGTCAATACATAAAATTTTATAAGACTGTTGAGTGAGTTCTTGTAAACTTCCTTGAGAAACCGTTATTTTATTTTCCTTCAACAAATTTTTTAAAGTTCCCCAAGTTGCTTGTGGATGTTCGGCAAACCAGTTTTCTAACATGGGGAGAGCTTGTGAAGGCTGAACTTTAAAACGCATAAATAGAATGGCGAGTATTTCTTCTTTAAGATTCATCGATTATAAAAATTAAAATTACTTTTTT
>JALOOL010000035.1 GCA_025454425.1 Hydrococcus sp. Prado102
TTTTTAATTCTTATTTTAATCAATGATTAATAGCATTTCTCAAATAGATAAAATGATGAAATACGGTATAAGGTGAAGAAGAAGCAAATAACAAGTCAAAAAATATAAAATTTAATATTCAATTAAAACAATAAGTTTTTATCTATCTAAATTGCATATTTATATCCTGAAATGAAAGGCTGTATTTGTTTCTATCTCAGGCTTTTAACAAATATTTTTATTATTTATTTGAGCTATATACAATAAAACTTATGGTTTTGCTGGTTGAGTTTTTTAATTTTAATATTAAATTAAGTTTGTTGATTTAATAATTAAAATAAACAGTCTAGAATAGATCGAGCTTAAAAATTTTTTAAAATTGTTGAGATTTTCTTGCTCGTCAAATAGGTTTTTTCTGTTTGACTAATACAAGCAAAACACAATTCTCAATTAACTTAAAGGAGATTAGTTCATGAGTTCGGCATGGTGGAATAGCGATAATGTTTTAAATTTAGACGCGATCGTTCTTAATAATGATGACGGTCGTACCATAATAGGTACAGCAAGAAACGATCGCTTAGTCGGTTCTTCACTTGAAGACACGATCGCAGGTTTGGCAGGCAACGATACGTTATTTGGTCTGGCAGGTGAGGACGACCTCTTTGGCGGTTTAGGCAACGATATTTTCTACGGAGGTCTTGGCGGCGACGATATCTTTGGCGGTGCAGGCAACGATACGTTATTAGGTCTAGCAGGTGAAGACGACCTCTTTGGCGGTGTGGGTAATGATATTCTCCTTGGAGGTTTTGCTAATGACGATCTCTTTGGCGAGATTGGTAATGACCGCATGTATGGAGAAGCGGGAAATGATGACCTTTTTGGCGGAGCGGGCGACGATCTTTTGGTTGGTGGCGCAGGCAATGACGAGTTATTTAGCGGGCCGGGTAGGGATACCTTATTAGGGGGTATAGGACGGGACGAATTTATTTTTTTCAGGACGACCGGAAGAGATCGAATTCAAGATTTTGTTCCAACTCAAGATGAAATCTTATTAAGTAGGTTGAGTTTCGGTCTTAGAAGCGTTGTCGGTAGAGGTTTTAGCGTCAATAGCGAGTTTGCTATTGTCAACAATAATGTTGCTGCTGCCGACAGTATAGCTAAGATTGTCTACAACCGAGTTAGTGGCGTGTTGTTTTACAACGCCAATCAAAATTTGCCAGGACTCGGACAAAACGGAGAGTTATTGGCGATTCTTGCGGGTGCGCCTAGTCTGAATCGAGGAAACTTCGAGATTATCGGTGGTTTGACGGATGATAACTAGTTGAGTAGGCGATTGGGCAATTGGAACGGGCAACGTCTGCAATAACCTATCAATAAGAGTAGAGACGCGATATATCGCGTCTCTATTGGTATTACTTACATACTATAAGTCGAAAACTGCTATGAATGGCTCGCGCTCAGATCCAATTACTGAAACTCTAACGTTTCTTCGCTCGTTCCTTCATGAACGGTTTTTACCCATTTGAGTCGCTTGGGTCTTACCGACATACGAGCGGTAACGCTGGGGATAATGGCTAACCAATGGAACATATAAAACGTTCCCCGTATGCTTTGCCAGAATAAATTCAACAAACTGGCAAAACTCATTTGTTCTACTGCACGAGTGCGACGCAACCCCGTATACATTCCCCAAAAAGAGAGAGAAATCATAAATCCCGTCATCGGAGCGAAAATCGGAAAGCGATGGCGAGCAACGCTCATAACAAAATCCGGTATGGAAGCAGTGGGAAGAAGATACTGAATTAAGACAAAGTAAAGCAGATCCGCTCTTTTTTTCCATCCCATGCGCGTGTTAACGAGCAATCGCCAATAGTCGAGATAACGTTGATATCCGCCTTCTGCCCAACGGTTGCGCTGATGCCAAAGTGCCAGGGCGCTAGTTACGCCTTCTTCTTCGACCGCGGGATCGAATAGTAAACCAATTTTCCAATTATCGAGATGCAAGCGAATCGTCAGGTCGAGATCGTCGGTAATTGTTTGTTCGTTCCATCCGCCGCAACTTTCTAAAGCGCGACGACGAGCAAATTGACCGTTTCCTCGCAATTCGCCAATACCGCCAATTGCAATGCGCTGTTGCTGAAAATAGCTATCCACTGCCATTTCTGCCTTTTGTCCCCGCGTCCAGAAATTTACCGATGGATTTGAGACAGCTTTGCGGACTTGTACCGCGCCCATTTCTGGTGTGGCAAACATCGATGCAACTCGTCCGAGCAAGTTTTGGGGCACAGTTGCATCTGCGTCAAATACTCCGATAATTTCTCCTTTAGTTAGCGGTAATACTTGATTGAGCGCTCCCGATTTACCGCCTCCCGCACCCGCAGGACGATTGAGGACTTTCAGTTGCGAATATTGTTGCGCTAGTTTATCTAAGATTTGCGGCGTTTTGTCGGTGCTGTGGTCGTCAATTGCCCAAACTTCATAGCGATCGCTTGGATAGTCTAGATTGCACAATTGGGTTATTAATTTGCCAATCACTGCTTCTTCATTTTTAGCAGAAACTAACAAGGAAATAAACGGTGCATCGGCTAAAGCTTCGCCCGATAGCGGTTCTGGCGTAGATTCTGCTTTGGCAAAGACAAGGCGCAATCCCTGGATCGCAAGCAGTCCGGTCATTCCCATGACCGCCCAGGTTCCCCACGTCACTAAATGAAGCGAAATTGTTATTCCCCAAACTATCGTCAGGATGAATGCCGCTTTTTTGCGGCGACCCGACAATCCTTGAAAGAAATCGCTTCTAAATTCTTCTTCTTCGTCTTCGGGATCGACCCATTCCGATAAAAGAGAACTTATAGGATCTAACTCTTGCTCGGATTCATCTTCTGACCAATATTTGTTTGGCATAATCGATTTTGACAATTTAGTTTTGTGCTTGGCGTGCAGGTGTTTGTGACAAAAAGTTTCGATAAATTACCGACTTTTGCTAAACTAGCTGCGATCGAGGTTATCTTTGGTCTATTTTAGCCAATAAGATTAACTTTCTTTGAAAAATGTAAAATAAAATTAGCTAGAAGTTGCTGGGAGTTTTCTTAGAATTGCTATTAAAATCCCGATTACTGCTAATTTTTTCTTTAACAACCCTAACTTTAATTTTCTTGATTTAACTTAAATTTTTAATAGTTTTATGATAACGGCAGTAATGACAGCAACAGCTTTGGCATTTGGCTCGGTTCTCTGGGTAGAAATTGTCCGTGACTGTTACCACGCTCTTTCTCACTACTGGCAACCGCTATATCGCCTGCACGTCTGGCATCATCGCGTCTTTCGTCCCGATTTATCGGTGGCGAGCGAGCAAATTTACCGACAGGCTCATTGGTACAACGATGTACCCGAAGCTTCGGTAATGCTGTTGTTTAGCCTTTTGCCTTGGGCGATAGCCTTGACATATAACACGACTTATGCATGGGCAGGTTGGCTGGGTTCGATTTATACGCTGGGTTTTTTAGTCGTTGCGATCGCGCGAGGAATTGGCATTCCTCATGTCGATGAACTCACCGATTTTTCTCATCGTCCAGGCGATTTTACCAGTTTACCCGCTAATTGGATGGTCAATCGACCCTATCACTGGCGGCATCATTTTGACAATCAAAAAGCGTATTATAGCGGTACGTTAACTTTATTCGATAAGCTTATGGGAACTGCGCTTTCATTGAAAGGAAAAACCATTGCAGTTACGGGAGCATCGGGAACGTTAGGGCGATCGCTTCTCAAACAACTTCATCTACAAGGCGCAAAAGTTATTGCACTAACTTCCAGCGCACAGACGCTAACCCTTGACATCGACGGGGAAATCCCTGTAAAAACAATTACTTGGCAAATCGGCAAAGAATCGGAATTGGAAGGGTTATTAAACTCAGTAGATATTTTAATTATCAACCACGGCATTAACGTTCATGGCGACAGAGACAAAGATGCGATCGCGCTGTCTTATGAAGTTAACACCTTTTCGGCGTGGCGTTTGATGGAACTCTTTTTCACGACTGTTCGCACCAACGAAGATATCGCGCGCAAAGAAGTTTGGATTAATACTTCTGAAGCAGAGGTTAATCCTGCGTTTAGTCCTCTCTACGAGCTTAGCAAACGCGCTATAGGAGACTTAATAACCATGCGTCGCTTAGATGCTCCTTGCGTAGTTCGGAAGTTAATTTTAGGGCCATTTAAGAGTAATTTAAATCCTGTCGGCGTGATGTCTGGCGATTGGGTAGCCAAACAAATTGTTAATCTAGCTCGACGAGATTTTCGCGATATTATTGTCACTATCAATCCCGTAACTTTTGTAGCATTTCCAATTAAAGAATTGTGTTCTTCTACCTACTTTAAATTATTTAGTCGTGGAAATTGATGCGGGCGATCGCGCGTAAATAATAAATCAAACAACAAAATCAGAGATTTAGAGTAAAGGAAAGAGCAAAGCATAGTGAGAAAACTAAATGAGTAGGACGATTAACTTTCAAACAATTTCTTGGTTTTGGGATCTGCATAATAGAAAACTTCTCGATCTCGATCCACCTTATCAAAGACGTAGTGTTTGGAATCAAGATTATAAAGACTATTTTATTGATACTGTATTAAATGGGTATCCAGCGCCCGCAATATTCATCTATCAAGAAATTACTCCTGAAGGAGTTTCTAAAGTAAGTATAGTTGATGGAAAACAAAGATTATCGACTTTGTTTGAATTTGCTAATAATGAATTTCCTGTTTACGAAAAAGCAACCGTACAACGATTTCGTGGGAAGTACTTTAAAGATTTAGATACTAAAGATAAGCAAGAATTTTGGAAGTATCAATTTGCTATTGAATATCTACCATCGTCTGATGAGCAAACTATTGGTAATATATTCGATCGGATTAATCGTAATGTTATTAAGTTAACACCTCAAGAACTGCGTCATGCAAAGTTTAATGGTGTTTTCATTACTCTGGCAGAAGATTTAACTACTTGGATGTTTAATTATTTAGATGAAAAAAACCAAAATTTTCCTAAGATAGATGCGAAGTCTAAAAAACAGATGAAAGATATTGAAATGGTAGCACAATTATTACTTTTTTTAGAAGAAGGTGCTAAATCATATAGTGCAGATTATCTTGATAAAGCTTTTAGCGATCGAGATATAGAGTGGGAAACAAAAGACGAAATAGAAACTGAGTTTCGGAAGACTATTATAGATATTAAAGAAATTTTAGAATTATCAAACAATATTAATTTACCTAAAACAAGATTAAAGAATCAGGCTGATTTTTATTCTTTATTTGGTGCAGTTGCAGAGTTAAATCGTGAAGGTAAATTGATTATAAATAAAGAAACTGGTCAGAAAATTAATGATTTTTTAAAAGTTGTAGAAGATAAAGACTTGCAAGGGCAGTCTAAAGATGACTTAAATAATTATCAGAAAAAGGCACTAGATTATTATCAAGCAGTTAAATCTGCTTTTACAGATGCGGGCCCAAGAAGAACTAGAATTGAAATTATAAAATCTTTGCTTAAAGGAGATCTTCATTTAGAACAATCATAAATGTATGATCTATCCATCTATATTAGACCGCAAATATAACGAATATAAGCCTTTTATTGAAGCAGTTGCTAAAAAAGTTAAAGAAACATTATTAAATTTTTGCGATCATCAAGGATATGCATTTACTTCTCGTATTAAAAATGTTGAATCTTTGGCTGAAAAAATTGAAACAGGACGATTTCAAAAATGGTCAGATTTAGATGACTTATTTGCTTGTACAATTATAATTCCTACTTTATCTCACGAACAAGAAGTTATAGATTTTTGCAAAAGTACATTTGAAATTATTCGTACAGTTAAAAGAGGACAAAATAAAAAATCTCCAGATACATTTAGGTTTGATTCAACGAGGATTTATGCTCGACTCAGAAAAAATGATGATACAGATAATATATTAAGCACTCATAAAATTATTTTTGAAATTCAAATAAAAAGTGCATTTGAACACGCCTGGTCAGTTTCAACACACGATCTTGTGTATAAAAATGCTGAAGTTGACTGGAAAAAATTACGTTTAGCTGCACAACTTAAAGCAACTGTCGAGCAACTAGATACGCTTATCCTTGCCTTTGAAAAAACTTCGGAATTTATACAAGAAAATGATTATCCTGAAATTAAAATTAAGCGTTACTTGGCAACTGAAACAAACAAATTATTTGAAAGTCGCAAAATTCCTGATGAATTAAAACCCAAAGATATGAGTCGTTTTTGTAATAATTTATATTTTCTAATGATCCAGGTAAATCAAGAACGAAATATGAAAAATATTATCAACCAAGTAACCACAAAAATTAGAGCAACAAAAAGCAATCAAATTCCTAGAAGTATTTCATTATTTCAGTATTTTGTTGCTATTTTAGTCTCGGAGCGAATCATTTCAACTTCTACAGAACAATACTCCTGGCACATAACACAAGAAGTTGTTACACTTTATCCTACTTTAAAAGAGATTAGAGCAATATTTGAATATAATGAAATTTCTTAATGTGAAATCACTCAACGATACGTTTGTCCTGTATTACGAAGAAATCAAACGCTGATATTCTTCTTCTGTAACTAAATCGCGATCGCTTTCTACGCGATCTACAAAAAGAATTCCATTAAGATGATCTAATTCGTGTTGAAAAATTCTTGCCACGAAATCGGTTAATTCTTGATGCTGTAAATTGCCATAGCGATCGCTATATTCTACTGCGATCGCGCGATATCTGGGAACTAATCCGCGAACTCCAGGAACGCTGAGACATCCTTCCCATCCTTTGACGATTTCATCCGAACGAGCGACGATTTTTGGATTTATCATAGCTGTAGCCTCCATTAAAGGCGCGTCTGGATAGCGGGGGTTAGGACGCGAAGCGACGATAAACAGACGATAGGATTGAGAAACTTGAGGCGCAGCGATTCCCACGCCATTAGCGGCGGTAGCAGTTTCGATCGACGAATCAATCAACGCTTGAAGAGTTGCGTCTGTAATGTTCGATACAGGTTGGGCAATTTGTCTCAAAATTGGATTGCCTAATTTAGCAATTTCTAGGAGTTCAGCCATAGTTAAATTTCTTTAATCGATCCTACTTAAAAATAGATAATACTATTCTTTACTAAATGCCATTAAACTATAAATTCCTAGTCGTCGATCGCAGATAAAATTCGTGGAAATCTCCCCACAACAACTCTGGAATCAAGTCCTTGAAAGACTCCAGCATCAATTAACTCGTCCTGCCTTTGAAACTTGGATTAAAACGGCAACAGTCCAAGAATTAACGGACAAATGCTTGGTGATTCGCGCCGCTAATCCGTTTGTCCTCAATCATCTCAAGAAAAACTACCTCAAAATCATTGCTGAGACAGTACGAGAAGTTCTCGGTTATCCAGTCGAAATTCGCCTGAATGCGGAACGAGGAGAAAATATCGCTATTATTGGAGATTCTGGGTCGATATTTTCCGAATTTGAAAATTTAACCAGCGATCGCCACAACCTGACAAAACTTAATTCTAAATATACCTTTTCTCGCTACGTAGTAGGGCCGACGAATCGTATGGCACATGCTGCCTCTTTAGCAGTAGCAGAAGCGCCAGGACGAGAATTTAACCCTTTATTTCTCTGCGGGGGTGTAGGACTGGGAAAAACGCATCTGATGCAAGCGATCGCGCATTATCGCTTGGAAATGTACCCAGAAAGTAAAATTTTTTATGTTTCTACCGAACAATTTACTAACGATTTAATTACTGCGATTCGCCAAGACAGTATGCAAAGCTTTAGAGAACATTATCGAACAGCAGATGTATTACTAGTCGATGACATTCAGTTTATTGAAGGAAAAGAATATACTCAAGAAGAATTTTTCCACACCTTTAACACTTTACACGAAGCTGGCAAGCAAGTTATCATAGCCAGCGATCGCCCTCCAAAACGCATTCCTAGCTTGCAGGATCGCTTGATTTCGCGCTTTTCGATGGGATTGATCGCCGATATTCAAGCACCCGATTTAGAAACGCGGATGGCTATTTTACAAAAAAAAGCCGAATATGAAAATATGCGTCTTCCGCGAGAGGCGATCGAATATATCGCTGCTAACTATACTTCTAACATTCGAGAATTAGAAGGCGCATTAATTCGTGCCGTTGCCTATATTTCTATTTCGGGTTTGCCAATGACGGTGGCAAATCTTGCCCCAGTTTTAAATCCACCTGTAGAAAGGATAGCAGTCACGCCAGAAAAGATTTTAAATGCTGTCGCCGACACGTTTAAAGTATCGGTTGAAGATCTCAAGGGAAATTCTCGAAGGCGAGAGATTAGCGTCGCCAGACAAATTGGTATGTATCTGATGCGCCAACATACCGATCTTAGTTTGCCGAGAATCGGCGAGGAATTTGGCGGGAAGGATCATACGACAGTGATGTATAGTTGTGAGAAAATCGGTCAACTTCAACAACAAGATCCCCAATTGAGTCAAACTTTGTTAAATTTGAGCGATCGCATTATCAGTTATCAGTAATGTAAAAAAAAGGACGAATAACCAATTCGTCCCTTCTTTTTGGAAGTCTACAACTAGTAAGAGATTCTAATCTTTCTGCTTTCTTTATCAGTCGCGATCGTCTTCTTCAACAAGAGATTTTAAACTTTTATTTTCAGAAATTGCGCGAGTACAAGACCAATTACTCGGTAAAGCAGAAGGCCATCCCATACGCAAAGCTTCAGGACAAATTGTCATTACGGTTAGCTGACAATCTATTAGTTGAAATCCCTCCCTCTCACACTGTTTAAGACTTTGTTTTAAAATCGAGTCGTTGTTGAACTCGATTGTTTTATTACACTGAATGCAAACTAAATGATGGTGATGATGAGGGTAAGGTTGATTGAGTTCGTAATGTTTGTGTCCCTCTGCTAATTCTAGTTCTCTTAAAATTCCCATGCGAGACATTAACTTAACACTACGATAAATCGTTGATAAGCTAATACCTTCCTCCCTTTGATCGAGGACACCATAAAGTTCTTCAGCACTCAGATGATTTCCGCGCGGAAGATTTTGAAAAACGTGCAAAATCTTCTCTCTTTGCGGTGTTAAACGCCAACCTCTTGAATTTAATTCAGCTTTCAGCGAAGCGGCTGTGTAAGGAGGCATAGATTATCCCCTCTCAAGAAACTCTCTCTAATTGACAATGATAGTCTTTTTTGCTGCCTATTTGCAACAAAATTCGCTAATTGACAATAAATCTCAAAATCGTTTTGACTATGAGTTAGGCGATCGCTTTTAACAGTAATCAGTAATCAGTTATCAGTTATCAGTTATCAGTGGTAGAGACGCGATCGCGAACATTACTATTCTTCCTTTATTCCCTGTTGCCTTATTGCCTGTTCTCTTTTACATAATGCCTAAATCCAAACTTAATTGAATGTAATTACTATTACTTGCTGTTTCTTGGGAAAGATTGCTTTGAGGAGAATAGCAAAGTCGATTGCGATAGTAATTTGCAATAAAATTATCATCTAACCACGGTTCTGAACTTCCAGGATATTTCTCATCTTTGAGCAACCATTGTTTAAAAACTTCTTCGCGACCGTCATTAGGAATAACAACTCGATAAACTCTAATTCGTTTTTGACGGGTTCCCTCACAACAAATATTCGTTAATTCACAGCCAATTTCTTCGAGAAATCGTCTGACGATCGCAATTGGACTGGCATTTTTAGCAATACCAATTCCCATAATAGTTTTAATTTCAGTTCGATTATTCATAGCAATTTTGGCAAGTTGTTGTAAATCGCTATCTGTATTGCGCAACTCACGAGAAGAATCGGCTAGTAAAATCGGAATTCCTAACACTTCCATCGTGCCGATAATTGTGCCTAATTGCGATCCATTAAAATCAGGAAAAAATAAACTTCCATGACCGCGATCGATTAATTGCTTGGCAACTATTGAATCGCGATCGGCTAAATAATAACGCCCAATTGTTAAAAAGTAATAAAGTCTTAGTTTTTGATACCAGTTATCGTCATCTTGCGCCACTAAGTGAGGAGTTATTGGAATTCCATAACGATTTTTTAGCTCGTATTTTCTAAGCGATCGCCTCTCGTAAGTTGTTTTAACCAACCGTTTTTTGAGCAAGCGATATTCTTCTTCATTGAGATCGTTTGCTCGTGCGATCGCGTGGCATTCTGCTTGATAGTTTTGCTCTCTAACTTCATTAATCGCGTCGGTTAATTGATTTTGACTTTTTACTCGTTCCCAAGCTTCTGCAAGAGAATATAAATTTTGATTTTTGCCATCTATTTTGTTTTCTTTACTTCCAAATTCCAATTGCTGACTTACGTCCAAGGGACGGGCTACGCCAACGACTTTCGACTTTCGACTTTCGACTTTAATACAATGTCCTTCTTCTGCTAATAATGCTCGTACAGAATCTCGATAATTAATCATCGCAGCATTAACGCGCACTGCCATTTTTGCCCAGCATAGTAGCGATTCTGCCTGAAATCCCGTATCGATATCGTCGAGGGCAACAAAATCAGTTTGTTGTAGCAAGCGAATATTGAGTTCGGTTAAACGATGTCCAGAAGTTAGTAAGGCAGGAATAGAAGTAGACCCATTTCCTATCCGATTAAATCCATAAGAAGCAACCCAAATATGTCGCGGAATATTCTCTCGAATTCGTCCTAATGCTTGACAAACAGAAGTGACTGTTTGTATGCCTTGGGCTATCGACCAAACTGAAGTGAAATGTCCTTTGAGATCGATGCTAACCCCTGTTTCTATCGAGGGACTTGCTAAGACAATATCGTAGTTAGATAAGACGCGATCGAGATGATTAATACAGTTATAAGCAGGGTGTGTGGGTTCTGTTAGCGATTCGGAATCGATACGGAGAATATTCGCTTGAGGAAATTGTTTTTTTAAATAAGATTCTAGGGTACGAGTTCCCCATTGACTCGTTAATTTTTGGGCGGATAAACAAACAAAGGGTTTGCCTCCATTCTTAATATGTTTGACTAAATTTCTAACTAAGATTTTGGGATTACTTTCTGGATAGTTATAAACGTCCCAAGCTTCTTGTTCGCCTGGTTTCCAATTATTTTTAACGATAAAAGGTTCTAAAGATAGTCCCGCTAGAGTCATTAAATAATCTAAAGAAAGATCGCTCAAATCTGCATCGGCAACGTAAACTTGACCCTTTCCACCTAAAACATTTTGCATTAATGTTTTTAGCGATTTAAGGATGACAACGCGATTGTTTCTACAGGTATCAGAGTTTAGTCCATGCCACAATACTTGTTCGAGTTCATCGATAATAACAATGCCATTCGACCAGTCAACTGCATTAAATTTTGCCTGAGAGTTGGGGTGCAAAGAATCGATACACAAACCATATCCCAAAACTTGCTCTCGTCTGGGGTCGCGAACTTCAGTAATATATTGCAATCCGAAGCGCTGACAAAGTTCTTCGACAAGTCGTATGCGGTGTCCGATGACTAATACCCATTGTCCCCGTTCCTTAGCGCGTGCGACTATCTGTTCTAGAAACTTAGTTTTTCCCGTGCCTTTTGGGGATTTAATGCCTATTAATTTTGCCGTTTGGGGAATTTCTAAATCGGGAAGGTAGCGACAGTTAACTTCTATATGAGAAGGATGGGTTAGACTTGCTAATCCTCGTGCTTTCCAGGTGTCGAAAGGAAGGGCTATTTGATAAAACTTATCAAATACTTGTCGTCCATTTCTAGCGATGAGATCGTCAACGCCTTTACCGAGTTCGGGATTCCAAGTAATAACTTTAACAGAACATCCCGCTTGCGTCAGCAGATATCCCATTTTGGCGATCGCGGCATCGACTGCTTTAATCGTATTAGGTTTGGTGTCTCGGTCAAAAGCAATATAAATTTCTCGTCCCGATGCGACCAATTTTTCTAATTGCGGAATGAGATGCGATTTTCCAATACGATCGCCTCGTTCATTTCTTGGAGTACGATATCCATTATCGATCCCAGGAAGCGCGATCGCAGCATAACCCGCACTCAGCAACGCACCCGCTTTTTTTGCGCCTTCGGTAATGCACAACGGAATCGAAGGATGCTCGATCAGCCATTGCCAAAAGTCAATATCTTGTGATATGATATCTACCCCAGCGCGATTGGCGATACTCTGCCAAAGATGCGAAGGAACTCTTAAAGCAAAGATTCCGGTAGGGATTTGAGGCGGATGCTCGTATTTAATTGGTTTGTGGCGATCGCTGCTCAAACGAGGGCGATCGGGTTTAAAACATCCCCAAAGATCGTCGCTTCCGGTGAGTAAATCGACACCAGAACACCACCATCCGCCTTCTTCAGTATGTTCGTAGCGTTTGAGTATGCGATCGCTAAGTCGTCCGTCGTTACGTCTGGGGAGCGTATCTGAATAAAGTAAGTATTCTGAAGGTGCAGAACCATTTAAAGCGGTTACATTAAGACTTATTAACTGTTCGTCTACACAGCTTTTTTGCCACTCGATTAGATGATTCATGCTTCGTTCTCCTAAAACATCGAGCGCAAAACACCACCTATGGAGTCTTGCTTTATAATTTTAGGAGCAAAGCACTAGATATGGACAAAAATTTTTAGCTCGATAGATAAACGAAATTCATTGCGTCTTTATTCCAAACATTCCTCGCAATCGCATTCTCCCCAATCTTCAACAAGGGTAATCGGTTGACTGCCCTCGACAGGCGAATCGGTTATCTCAAATTCATTATCTTGACAAATTGCCCAAGTTAGTATCACCTCCTCAGTAGAAAAATGAGTATAGGGGTCTTGTTTGGCAATAGTTTCTAGAAATGTTCTTGCATCGTGATGTCCCAAGGCATACCAACCTACTGTGTCGTAGTACAAATCGACAAAAGTTTGGAGATTGATTGTGGAACTAGCTGGTTGTTTCGTTTTAGGAGCGAATAAAGCCATTTTTGCGATAGACATAGAGCGACTTAGCTTTTAACTGTATCAGCATTATAATTTAAACACAATTAAATTTAAATACATTTTTGATTTATTTTAAAATTTAAAAAGCCGCGATCGCGAATAAGCTGTCGAACACAGGACTAAAGCCGAAATCCTAATAATTTAGGATGAGCAATGCCCACTCTAAGATATAGTTAAAATTTGTTTAAGTCGCACTAGGTCGGCTGCGTAATTTTGCTAAATGAAACCATTATTTATTGTTCTTGAAGGGATTGATGGTTCTGGTACGTCAACACAAGCCGCTCTTTTAAAAGACTATTTTATTAAGCGAGGCGATCGAGCGATTGTTAGTCCCGAACCTTCTGAAGGAATTATTGGAAAGTTATTAAGACAAGCTTTACAAAACAAAAAAACTTTAAATCAAGATGGTCAAAAGTTTGACGAGCAAATGGCTTATTTATTTGCAGCCGATCGCCATTATCATTTGTACAACAATATTGATGGTGTTTTTAAATCAATCGAACAAGATAATACTTACGTAATCACTCCTAGATATTATTTTTCTTCGCTTGCTTATAACTGTAATACTCAACAAGAGTTTGAATTTGTCAGTAATCTAAATAAAAAATTTCCCAATCCCGCTCTTGTCATTTATCTAGATATTCCAGTTGATGTGGCTTTGATAAGAATTAGCGATCGCGTCGTAAAAGACGTTTATGAAAATGCTCATAAACTTTTACAAGTAAAACAAAACTATCAAACAATATTTGATAATTATGATGGGCTATTATTAAAAATTGATGGGACAAAAGATAAAGATAAAATTAATCAAATAATTATCAATTTCATAAAATCTAAAATTAATAATTAGTAATTAGAAAATACTTTTATCTTGGATTCTTAACCAGATTTTCTATTTCGGAAGATGTATTCAACTTTCATGCTTTTTTGGTAAAACGCGATCGCTCAACATCTTAATAACGATATATAAAATAGGAACGACAAATAAACTCAGAAAAGTAGCAATTAACATCCCGCCAAAAACGGCTGTTCCCAAGGATTGACGGCTACCCGCCCCAGCACCCGTGGCAATGACCAAAGGAAAGATCCCTAACAAAGTTGAAATTGCCGTCATGAGAATCGGTCGCAAACGCTCTTGGGAAGCTTCTACTGCTGCTTTGACAATTGAAAGTCCTTCGTCTCGCAATTGGTTAGCAAATTCAACGATTAAAATAGCATTTTTACTTGCCAAACCAATCAACATAACCAAACCAATTTGACAGTAAACATCATTGGGAAAACCCCGCAATGATTGAGCGGTAAGCGCTCCCAAAATCGCTAAAGGTACGGCAAGCATAATAATAAACGGGTCGATAAAGTTTTCGTATTGAGCCGCTAACACTAAAAACACGAAAACCAAACCCAATCCAAAGATAAACGGCGCTAATCCCCCAGATTCTTGTTCTTCGAGGGAGATTCCCGACCATTCATAACCAAACCCAGCCGGGAGAACTTGTTGCGCCGCTTGTTCCATTGCTCTAATGGCTTCGCCAGAACTACTGCCAGGAGACGGAGAGCCGTTAATCTCGATCGCGCGGAAAAGATTATAATGGTTGATAGTGGGCGCTCCTACAGTCGGCGTAACCGTGACTAAATTAGAGAGTGGAATCATCGTTCCTTCGCTCGAACGAACATAGAGTCTGCCGATATCTTCTGGAGAAGAACGAAATTGCTCGTCTGCTTGTACGTACACCCGATAAGTCCGCTGTTGCAGGGTAAAATCGTTGACGTATTGCGAACCCAAAGCAGTTTGCAAGGTATCAAAAATAGAATTTATATCAACTTGTAGAGCTTTTGCCTGCTCGCGATTGACATCAATCAGCAGTTGTGGCGAATTCGCCCTGAAGGTACTAAATACCGCTTGCAGTCCGGGAGTTTGATTGGCGCGTCCTAAAAGTTGCCCCAATATTTGTACTAAAGAATTGATATCGCTATTGCCCCGACGGTCTTGCAGTTGGAAGGTAAAGCCGCCAAAACTTCCTAAACCGCGAATAGCAGGCGGATTAGTCGGGATGATTTGTGCTTCTGGAATGCTTAAAAGTCTAGGTTGCAGGTCGCCGAGAATCGCTTGTACGGGTCGTCCCGGTCGTTCTTCCCACGGTTTGAGGTTGGTAAAGATAATACCGTTGCTAGCATTATTGCCGCTAAAGCTGAAACCGCCAATCGCAAAGGTTCCTCTCACTTCTGGAAGTTTGAGAATTTCTTGTTCGACTCGGTTGATGACATCACTGGTATATTGTAGCGAAACGCCTTGCTGTCCTTGTATTAAAGTAATGAAATAGCCTTGGTCTTCTTCGGGTAAAAAGGCAGAAGGAACCCGAACATACATAATTGCCGTAGCGGCTAAGGCGAGGATAAATAGTCCAATGACAATACTTTTGAGATGCGTTAAATAAGAAAGCGATCGCTGATATCTGTGTCTCGTCCAATCCAAGAAACCGTTAAAGCGATTGAAAAAAGGTCTAATCCATCTTGGCGGCTGCTGTCCCCGACGCAGCAATAAACCACATAGAGAAGGCGTGAGAGTCAGCGCTAGGAAAGTAGAAATCGCGATCGAAAAGGCAATAGTCAGCGCGAATTGACGATACAGCGCCCCCGTCGTTCCTGGAAAGAATGCCACCGGAACGAACACCGCCATTAGTACCAAAGAAGTCGCAATTACCGCTCCAAATAACTCCGACATAGCCTCGCTAGCAGCGCGACGAGGACTCATATCCCTATCCTGAATGTAGCGGCTAATCTGTTCTACAACGACGATCGCGTCGTCAACTACCATCCCAGAGGCAAGGGTTAGACCAAATAAGGTCAAACTGTTAATCGAGAAGTTAAAGACTCTGATAAAAGCAAAGGTTCCAATTAAGGCGAGGGGAATCGTTAAGGCGGGAATTAGGGTAGTTCGCCAGTCCTGTAAAAAGATAAAGATGATGAGAATTACGAGTCCCACTGCTATCAACAAGGTGATGACCACTTCTTGTAGAGACTGTTCGACAAAAAGAGTGGTGTCAAAAGATAACTGATAAGAGATCCCTGGTGGAAAAGTCTTAGATAACCTTTCCATTTCTGCTTTAGTTTCTCTGGCGACATCGAGAGCATTACTGTTAGGAAGCTGATAAATTCCCAAACCAACCGCTTCTTGTCCGCGAAATCGTAGGAAAGAATTATAATTTTGCGCTCCTAATTCGGCGCGACCGACATCTCTTAACCTAATTAACGATCCATTTTCATCAGTTTTGAGGATAACATTTTCAAATTCTCTAGGATCGGTCAGTTGGCTGATAGCACGTAAGTCCGTTTGAAATTGCTGTCCTTCGGGTGCGGGTTCTTGACCGATTTGTCCGGCCCCAACTTGAATGTTTTGTTCGTTGAGAGCAGCGACGACATCTTGCGTCGTCAATCCCCGACTGGCAAGGCGATTGGGATCTAACCACAAACGCATGGCATAGCGTCTTTCCCCAAACACGCGCACGTCACCAATCCCGTCAATTCGTCTTAGTGCGTCTACTAAATAGCGATCCGCATAATTGCTTAGAAAGATAGGGTCGTAGCGGTTATCTTCGCTAAACAATCCAAATGCCATGAGAATGTTATTTGATTGCTTAGTAACTCTCACTCCCGTGCGCTGTACGATATCGGGAAGTTGAGGTTGGGCGATCGCAACGCGGTTTTGTACGTCAACGGCGGCTATATCTTCATCTCGCTCCGAGCCAAAGGTAATTGTAATACTACTAGAGCCGTCGTTACTACTGCTCGACGTAATATATCTAGCTCCTTCTACCCCGTTAATTTCTCTTTCTAATATATTAGTGACGGCATTTTCGACAACTTCTGCACTAGCTCCGCTATAATTAGCGCTCACCTGTACTTGAGTCGGGCTAATTTCTGGATACTGGGCGATTGGAAGCGTAGGAATACTCACCGCCCCCAACAACAAAATAATGATGGCGCAGACAATTGAAAAAACAGGACGCTTAATAAAGAAATCAACAAACATCAGAGAAATTATGAATTATGAAAATCAGTAATTCAGTAGTTTAAAAACAGATTTACTTTCGACTTCCGACTTACGTCCAAGGGACGGGCTTCGCCAACGAATGAACGACTTTTATTTACTGGTCACTGATGAAATGGGAGTGCCATCGGATAGATTTAGCAATCCTGCTGTGACGATTTGTTCGTTACCATTAAGTCCTTCAAGAACTTGATAGGAATTTCCTTGTATATTACCCAGTTTGACGGCTTTTTGACGAGCGACGAGTTGAGTTTTGCCAGTTTCAGCTTTAGTTTCCTCAGCCACAAAAACAAATGTCTCTCCCCCTAAGCGAGAAATCGCTGTCGTCGGTACTAAGATTCCTTGACTTTGGTTGAAAATAACGTTAGCTCGAATTAATTGACGGTTGAGGAGTTCGCCGTTGTAATTATCTAGTGCGGCTTTTGCTAATACTAACTGCGAATTAGAAGTGACGTTGGGCGAGACAAAACTAATTCTTCCCCTAGCTAGAGTTTTGCCTTGGGTATCTAAAATTTCTACGGGCAATCCCAAACGCAAATCGGCTCGTCTTTCGGTGGGAATCGAAAGATTGACCTCTAAAACGTCATTTTCTGTCAGCGTCGTTAGTTCGTCTCCGTCGCTAACGTAGTCTCCTACCTTAATCGGAATATTGCCGATGACTCCTCCCCAAGGAGAAACAATATTCGTCTTTGCGAGATTCGCTTGGGCGGTACTGACGCGAGCAGTAGCTTCGGCGACTTGTGCCCTTGCTCGCGCAATTTCTTCGCTGCGAGCGCCATTTTCTAATCTCGTCAAGTTTTGTCTTTGTTGTTCTACTGCCGCCGTTAGTTCTTCAATATCCGATTGTCTGCTTTCGCGTACTTCTGCCAAGCGACGTTCGGCTTCTCGCAAGGCAGCAACGCTACTGCGTTCGTTTCTAATATATTCTTGAAACTGATCTTCAGAAATTGCGCCTTCGGAGCGAAGTTGTCGGTAGCGCGTCACTCTTTGGCTTGCCAATTCCACTTCGGCTGCTGCTGCATCGACTTGAGCTTGCGCTTGGGCAATTTCTTGAGGACGCGCTCCTCCTCTAGCGTTAGCAAGTCGCGCTTGCGCCTGTTCTAGCCCGGCTCTCGCTTCGGCAATGTCTTCAACACGGCTGCCAGCTTCGAGTTCGGCTAGAGAAGCTCTGGCGCTTTCTAGCGATGCTCTTGCTTGCGCTAATTCTGCTTGTTGGTCGGCGCTGTCCAAGCGAGCTATTGCTTGTCCGACTCGCACGCGATCGCCCTCATTTACTAAAATATCTGTAACTCGTCCGCTTATCTCCGGTCTTAGAGTGACAGTACGACGCGCCTCCAGAGAGGCGACAACTTCTAAGCTATCTTGTACGCTTGCTCTTTGTACCGCGGCTAATTTCACTGGTACGGCTTGCGGTTGACCTGTCATTGCTCCCATTGCTGGCGGGGCTTGTTCGCTACGGCTACTCACCCACCAATTAGCTCCCCATCCTGCCCCAACGCCAAGGAGCAACAGAGCAAGTCCCCAAACTAGGGGACGCGGCGGTTGGGGAAAGGATTCAACGTTCGCCTGGGCAATCTGTTCGTTTTCTCTAGGCGCTCGAACGGGTTCAAGATTGGACATTTCGCTTTGCTTGAATTCTTTGATATAGTATATCAATTTGATATATTAATTTGATATACCTCTTATGTTAGAACTTGCGGTTCTCGGTCTACTACAAAAGGAACCCCTACACGGCTATCGCTTGAAACAACAGCTTGAAGTTTTTATGAGCGGTTGTATTAGCGCTAATTACGGCGCAATTTATCCCCTTCTGAAGCGATTGGAAGAACAGGAGTTCATTCAAGTTATAGAAGAAAATGCAGGGGGTTCTACGCGCAAAATTTATAGCATTACCCAAAAAGGGGAAGCTTTATGGAAACAGCAGATGCTCGAACATCCCCATGAAAGCTGGGTACACGCACGATCTCGTTTTATGATAAAGTTCTTCTTCTTCAGCCATCTAGTACCCCAAGAGAGAGTTAAGTTACTAGAGCATCGGTTAATGGTTTGTCGGCTGCGTCTGGAAAATCAAAATCTACAATCTTTTCCAAACGACATTTATCAAGCTGCTGCTTGGGAAAGACATCGAGAAACGGTCGAGTATGAAATTAAATGGCTGTGCGATCGCCTAACTTTAGAGAAAACGAACTTACTGACTCAAAGCGCGGAGAAATCGTTGCATATTAGTTAATAAACCAGCTTTTTTAGGTTTAGGAGCCTCAGTTGTCTCGTTGCTAGCCCCTGATGTAGCTTTCATCAAAAGTAATTCTAATGCTTCTCCTGCGGGTTTTTGAGATTCTTCGGCAATTAATTCGTAACCTTCTGCCTTTTCCAGCCAAACTTGCCACAGAGAAGGGTAAGACCGTAAAACGACAGCCCCTTCGAGCGATCGCAAGTAATAGGCAGATTCTAGGATACTGACGAAGCGTTCTCTTAACTGACGTGCGGCTAAACCGATTCCAACCACATAAAGATCTTCTAGTTGCGGGATGAGAAGGATGACAGGGCGATCCCCTGCTAGATTGCAGAGTTTTTCAACTGCATTAACTTCTACCGATGAAGGGCATACTATCAAGAAAATCGTATCTTCTTCGGATATTTTTTTATCGACTGGGATAAAACGGCTTCCCAAGTCGCTAATTTGAAAGGTTGTTTCTCCCCAATCGCGACGTGCCAAAGCAGCAGCCCCCGTATCGGGAAAAAGGACTCGCAACCCCGATCCATACTCTTCAAACAGAGAGGTAAACTGTAGAGCAAGGGATTGAGCTTGTAGGGCGATTTCTGGAATGACTAACTCGACTTGTACGCGATCGCAACCTGCTTCTAGTGCGGCTAGCGTGGCTGCTTTTGCTTGTTCTATCGCTTCTTCTAAACTTTGTGGAACCATATTTCAGTTATCAGTTATCAGTTATCAGTTTTTTGTTATTAGTTACCAGTTTATAGCGTTCGGTTTCTAATTTGCGATTTGCTTTGCCGCCACGCAAGTACGCGATCGCCTGATTGGTAACTGTTTGCCTCTACATCAAAATAATTCTCATGCCTAACATATTTGTCAAAATATCGCTCAATTCTCAATTACTGATAACTGATTACTGACTACTGATAACTGAAGAAGGCGATCGCATATTTGTTTGAGTACCATTGCCGTCCAATCGATATCGGCTTCGGTAGTCTCTCGCCCTAGCGTCAAGCGGATTCCACCCAAGGCTTGCGCGTCGCTAAAGCCCATTGCTAGCAAAATCGGACTGGGGTTGAGTTTACCGCTATTACAAGCCGCACCAGCGCTAATGCCAATGCCTGCTAAGTTTAACTGGCGTACTAGGGTTTTTCCCGTAATTGGTTCTTGTCTGACATCGCGATGGGGATCGATGACAATAAAGCTAACGTGATGTGGAAGACGATACAATCTGTCGCCCATGGGCGACAAATAAGGACAGTCGGCAAGGAGATCGAACAAGCGATCGCGCAATTCAATTAATCGAGGAACTTCTGTCGCTATCTCGGAAGCGGCTAGTTCTGCTGCAATGCCAAAAGCCGCGATCGCGCCAACCGCTTGAGTTCCCGACCGCAAACCTTTCTCTTGCGGGCCACCGCCTAGCAAGGGAACTAATTCTACTCCCGATCGTACATACAAAGCACCAGACCCTTGTACGCCGTAAATTTTGTGACTCGATAGAGATAGTAAATCGACTGGCAATCGCTGTACGTCAATCGGAACTCTTCCTGCGACTTGTACGGCATCGGTATGAAAGAGAATGTTGCAATCGCGGGCAATTTGGGCGAGTTCTTCAATCGGTTGCAGAGTTCCGACTTCGCTTTGTCCGTAAATAATCGATACTAAAACTGTATTGGGTTGTATAGCTGCTTCTAAGTCGAGGGGATCGACTCTGCCATATCGATTGACTCGCAGTTTTGTTACTTGCCAGCCCCATTTTTCTAAAAAGCTAGCGGGTTCTGCGATCGCAGAATGCTCTACGCTAGAAATAATGATATGTTGGGGCGTTCTATACTGACGCGCCACGCCCATGATGGCAAGATTATCCGCCTCGGTTCCTCCAGAGGTAAAAACGATTGATTCGGGATTGGGCGCATTGATGAGACTTGCCACTTGAATTCTCGCAGTTTCTATAATCGTTGCTGCCCTTCCTCCCCAAACGTGCAAGCTAGAAGGATTTCCCCATTGCTGCGCGAGGACTTCTTGCATAAGAGCGATCGCTTCGGATCGAGGTGGAGTTGTTGCACTATAGTCAAGATAAATTTGCATTTTTTTACATTTTAAACGCGCGTCCCCAGCACAATAGATCCTAGCTCAGAATTAAGAGAGACAAGGAAAGTCGAAAGTCGAAAGTCGAAAGTCGAAAGTCAGGAGATCGTAAAAAATACTTACTACTGAACTCCTAAACTTCTCAATCAGCTTCCTGGTTTGCAGACGTTATAGTCTTCATGAGAAACCACAGCTTCTGGGGCGAGAAAACTTCCACAGTCTCGACAGATCAGACGATAATGACGGGTGACGGGAATGCTAATAATAAAGCGATCGTGTCGTAGTCGCTTGCCGTGAAATTCTCTATAATTTCTTTGAGCGGCTAATCCTTGCAGAATTTCGCGTGCTTTGATAACTACATTTCTAGGTAATGCTCGCAGGTCGATAGGATCGCCCTCGAAAGTTGCATCCCATGCGTTTTTTTGCTGTTTTTTTTCTTCCCGTTCCGCTTGCTCTTTGGCGCATCTGTGGCAAACTTGACCGTAGCCTCTATGACCGCAAGAGAATAGCTTTTTGCGTCGTGACATAGAACTGTGTGTGAGTAGTAGTCTGCATTTTCTTTAAATTCAATCGCTATTAAAACGTCTGTACTAATACGACTGAAACAATAACGAAAAATATAGAGCAGTTTCAGTTTCAAGCGATTAAGTGCGATCGCTCAATCCTGTTTAAAAAAAGCTATATCTCTAGGATACAATTTGCGATCGATTCTCACCAACTCCAAGCTATCAGCCACAAGAGTAGAGCGCTGCGCATTCGTAGCTAAGTTAAAATATTAATTAAAACTTTTAAATTCTATACATAATATTTTTTTATTTAAAAAATAAAAATAAAAATTATTATAGATATATAAAAATGGAACTCTTTTTAGGTTTATTCAAATCGAAAAACGCTACTAAGCGTCAGGAAAAGATTAGTTTTAGAATTAGGACAATCTCAAATCAGTTATCGCAATATTTATTAAAAACTTAATTTTTAATTCTATAAAAAATAAATAGATAATGCCATTTTCTCTTTTCAACTTCTTGATTATAGTTGCCGTAAACTCTAACTTTTATTTTTAAAAAGAAGAAATGATTTAATGTTTATTTTTTTAATTGGATAAGTAATTTAAATTTGCGATCGCGTAAATGTTCAATTTGTTCAAATCGACGAATTGCATTTTTGGTAGGGGAAATTTAAAGAGAATGGGGTAAACTTCGAGCGTATTTGCCGAAAATACGAAGCAAATTTTCTCCCAAATTTAGCTTGGGTTAAATTTGTAAAATTTTTTAACAATTAAAGAAATATAATCCTTGAATTCTTGCAATAGGTATAAACCAAGGAAGATCGAGACAAGATATAGTTTGCCTCAATCGTGTAAATCAAAAAATTGTCTGAATTAGTCTCTAATTTTTACGCAACAACGAATATATCGTTATTAGTCAAAGAAAGATTCGTCGAGAGGGTGGCGATCTGAACTTGCGCAGTCCCACCTACACCATCTAGATCGAACGAAAGCGCGCCATTAGTATGGTTGTAGATACACCGATCTGTTGCATCAACGGCTGATGTGCCAAGGACAAATTGGTCGGCTGTAATTGCCGAACCCGCTACTAAGCCACCACCAAAACCAGTAGCAGAGATGAGAATCGTATCATTAGGAACAGAAAAATCTGAAATTGTATCGATACCTTCAGTCGGCGAACCAAAGCTAAAGCTGTCATTGGAACTACCGCCAATTAGCGTATCGTTACCGCGTCCTCCTACGAGAGTATCGCGACCGCTACCACCGATGAGGAGATCGTTACCGCCATTTCCGTCTGCTGAAGTGGCAGCTAAACCGATGAGATTAAACGAACCATTACCAACCGTGCCTAAATTAGTCGCTGTCCCAGTCGCCAGATCGATACTGTATAAAACCGATCCAGAAACAGCATAGGCGATATTTGCACTGTTGTTAGGATTGCCAGGATTGAGCGAAAAGATATCAAATCCCGCATCTTTGAAATCGACTCCTAAAGAACCTACTGTAGTGAGTTGTCCGCGATTGGGAGAGATAGGAGTATTCGGATCTCCCATGAGGAAATTAGGGCTACCTTGAATAACTAAGGTATCTAATTTGGCATCAATGTTATAAAGGGTGGTTCGCCGAGTTGTATCTGGGGAGGGAGCAACTGAATTAGTATAAGCTGCACTTACAATGTCTGGAATGATTCCTGCATTGCGATCGCCAGCGGCATAGGCGAGGGGAACGTCAATAGCTTGCGTTCCATCGGGATTGAGCGCAATTCCACCTGTATTGGGATTGAGTCGGATGTTTTGTTCCGCATCGCTGACTACGCGAATGCGATCTGGGGTTGGGTTAAAGTCAACGCCAAAAGAATTTCCATTTAAGGTAAAAGGAACTGGGTTTGAGGAGACAAGCGTAGCAGCACCCGTGTTGACATTGATAGTGTAAACCTGGTTAGCATCGCTGACTCCGAAAAGCGCGCCCGTACCAGGACGGAAATCGACGCCCACCAATTTGCCATTAATTCCAGTCACGGCAATGCTAGAAGCGCGATCGGGACGGTCGGGATCGAAAGAAACGAGCCTGTTATTGTCAGTTAAAGCAAATAACCTCGAACTACCATCCCCAAACAGGATGTCATTGTCCTCGTTTCCGTTAAGCGTGTCATTGCCGCGTCCGCCAATAAGCGTATCGTTGTCGCGATCGCCATTGAGAACATCATTACCAAGACCGCCATTAACCATGTCATTGTTACGTCCTCCCATAAGAGTATCGCGACCGTCGCCTCCCCAGAGAGTATCATTGCCGCTTCCACCATCTATTAGGTCGTTATCTCGTCCTCCCATTAAGGTATCGCGACCATCATTGCCTTGCAGCACGTCATCGCCATTGCCGCCATTGAGAGAGTCGTTGCCGAGTCCTCCTATAAGAGTATCGCGACCGTCATTACCTTGCAGCACGTCATTACGACTACCTCCATTGAGTAAGTCATTGCCACGTCCGCCGATTAAAGTATCATTGCCATCGTCTCCGTTAAGGCGATCGTTACCGTTGCCTCCATTGAGGAGATCGCCTTCACTCCCACCATTGAGAGTGTCATTGCCATTGCCACCTATAAGTACATCATTGCCACGCAAGCCAAAAATAAGATCGTTTCTATTTGAGCCTATTAGCGTGTCATTTTTCCAGGTTCCTTTGATGATGTTGTCGATTGGATTAACGATAATGTTTGTCACGTTGTAACTCCTTATTTAGTTAGGCTTTAAAAGCTTTCGAGATAAAATACGAGGCGAACTTCACAATGGATCTATACTAATTGAAGGTTGTAACCTTTGTTAACAAACTATGACTTAATAGTAATCAGTGAAGAGTTTAGTAGCTTTGTGAATCCTGAATTACAAATGATGAATCAAAGACAGAAGATAAATCCAATTAGCAAGAAAAAACGTATAAGGAATAGTTAAATAAAATAACAACTCTGGTAATAACCCGATGCGCTTAGATCGACTCTAAAATTATGGATTCAAGTCTAGTTGTTAACAGTCATGCGTCCTGACGACAAGAGCGATAATCTGACATCTCCATCGCCTCTTACGGATGCAGAAGTTTATCAAGCCGTAAAATCCGGTCAAAAAGCTGCCCTTGGCATTCTTTACGATCGCTACGGTAAACTCGTCTATGGATTAGCCTTGAAAATCTTAAATAATCCTCAAGAGGCGGAGGATTTAACCCAAGAAATTTTTGTGGCACTTTGGCGCGATCGGAGCTACAATCCTTCTCGCGGTTCTCTCGGTAGTTTTTTGATGACCGTGACGCGATCGCGATCCATTGACAAACTTCGCTCTCGCAAAACTTCCCTAAAATTCCTCGATCGCTGGTCTAAAACTATGTCCGTCGAAACTACCAATACGCCTTTTGAACAAGCTTCTTTTAGCGAACGCTCCCAACAAGTTCGCCATGCCTTAACTCAGCTATCTCAAGAACAGCGTCAAGTCTTAGAGATGGTTTATTTTGAGGGGTTGAGCCAATCAGAAATCGCTCAACAACTGAGCCTCCCCCTCGGTACGGTAAAAACTAGATCTCGTCTTGGTTTGTTAAAACTCAGGCAAGCTCTAGAAGATTTTATAAGATGAGAGGCGTTATGCGCGAACCCTTATCGCCCGAACAAATAGAAGCATTGATGGCAGGGTATGTCCTCAACGATCTGTCTCCCGAAGAAGCTCAGGAATTCGAGCGAATGCTCCGAGAAAATCCTAACCTGATGGAGCAAGTAAAGCGCTTGCAGGAAACTTTGGATGTTTTACCTTACGCGCTTCCAGAGGTAGAGCCGCCGCCGAGCCTGCGCGAGGCTATTCTTGAGGCAACCGCTCCTCAACCCGTACGCCGCGTATCTCGCTTGCCGTGGGGCATCGCTGCCAGTATAGCTGCTTTAGTCGCGCTCGCTCTCGGATTAGATAATTATCGCCTGCGACAAGACTTGCAATTAGCGCGGCAAGATCTTCAAGTTGCACTCGCTAAAGTAAAAACGGCACAGCAGCGAGAAGCTGCGATCGACGTGTTACAACAACCGAATACTCGCGTCTTCTCGCTAGCAGGTACGGATAAAGCCAATGCTGCTTCTGGTAGCATTGCGATCGATTCTCAAGACAAAAAAGCGGTTATTGTCATTAAAAATCTTCCGACTCCGCCTGAAGGTCAAATATACCGACTCTGGGCTATTATTGACGATAAAAAGATTGCTTGCGCTGATTTTAAGGCAACTCAGCAAGGAAATGTTTTAGAAGAATTTTCTCTTCCGGCTGAGGCTTGTAGTACGACTAAATCTACTCTAGCAGTTACTTTAGAACCATTTCCCGCGCCTCCCCAACCCGTCGGGCCTGCTGTTATGGTTGAGAGAAGTTGAGTAGCGATTTGGCGAGATCGTTTACCAATTTATCAAAATTTCAGGAGTTCTAGCGAATCTAAACGAATTGCGATCGCCAATTTTTATTTCGTTAAGCTAACAGGTAGCATTTTATGGAGGCTTAAATCGTGACGATTGAAAGAACAATAGCCGCAGCCTTTAAGATGAGCGATGAAGCTTGGCTTCGTCACGCCAATCCCTGGAGCGGATGGACGCGCTTTGCCACTGTGTTACCGCTTCTCATCTTGGCAATTTGGAGCCGTGTTTGGTTAGGATGGTGGTCATTGCTGCCGATCGCTGGTGCAGTGTTTTGGATGTGGTTAAATCCCCATGTTTTTCCCAAACCTCAGTCAACCGCTCGTTGGATTTCCAAAGGTGTTCTTGGCGAGAGAGTTTGGTTAAACCGCGATCGCATTCCAGTTCCCCAACATCATCAGGGCGTTCCTGATTTGCTCAATGCCATTGCTGCGGCTGGTGGAATTGTTACGATTTGGGGATTAGTCGTGTTAAGTGTTTGGGGCGTAGTGTTTGGTTATACCTTAGTGACGCTTGGTAAGTTATGGTATCTCGATCGCATGGTGTGGCTGTATGGAGAGATGAAAGACGCGAATCCAGAGTACCGAAGTTGGCTATACTAGACCTGTTATGAAAATACCAGGAAAATTAATTTTGGCAAGAGACGACCATGAGCGTGCCGCTCACAATCGAGGATGAAAATATAATATATTTCTAGA
>JALOOL010000286.1 GCA_025454425.1 Hydrococcus sp. Prado102
AAAAACCTTAGAAGGACACGATAGCTGGATTTGGGCGATCGCGCTACATAAAGATAATCGTACTCTTGCTAGTGGCAGTTTCGATCGCGCCATTAGAATCTGGGACATCGAGACAGGAGAATGCCTAAAAATTTTAGAAGGACATAGCGACCAAGTTCGCGCGATTGCCTTGAGTCCCGATGGAACGATCTTAGCAAGCGGTAGCACCGATGCTTCAATAAGATTGTGGGATCTGCGTACAGGCGAATGTTTTAGCATTTTGCAAGGACATACGGCAGTTGTAACCACGCTGGAATTTGAACCGATTTTAGAAAATAAATATCCGATCCTTGCCAGTAGCAGTCACGATGAAACGATTAAATTTTGGGATATTGAGACGGGTGAATGTCTCAAAACGCTAAAAGTTATCAAACTATACGAAGAGATGAATATCACTGATGCTGAAGGATTAACCCAAGCAACCATCGCTAATCTACAAGCATTAGGCGCAGTGGATTAACGTCCTTCGGAAGACAAGAGAGAATTTTTCAGTGACCAGTGACCAGGAGGACAAGGGAGAAAAATCTAGGCAAAATTTCCCCATTCCCCATTCCCCATTGCCTCTTCACTGATAACTGATAACTGATTTAAGCTGCTACAGCTTCTCGTCCGTGCGATCGCAACAAATCCATTAATTCATCGCGATAGTCGTGGAAAATCGAATGGCGTTTGACGTGATGGGTGCGATCGGGTAAGTTAATTTTCATTTCTTTCCTTACCGTACCGGGTCGTGCGCCTAACGCATAGATGCGGGTGGAAAGGAATACAGCTTCTTCGACATCGTGAGTGATCGTGAAGATTGTAATTTCGGTGCGCTGCCATAGATCTAACATGAACTCGTGCATCGATTCTTTAGTGTGGACATCTAACGCGCCAAAAGGTTCGTCCATTAATAATACCTTGGGTTCGGAGGCGAGGGCGCGGGCGATCGCAACTCGTTGCTTCATTCCGCCAGAGAGTTCTTTAGGCAATGCTTTGGCAAACTGAGTCAATCCCACGACGCTGAGATAATAGCTAGCTTTATCGCGCCGTTCCTTTTTAGACATTCCCTGTAGCTTCAGTCCGAATTCGGTATTTTCTTGCACGCTCATCCAAGGATAAAGGGTGTAATGTTGAAATACCATACCGCGATCGGGGCCGGGGCCTGTAACAACTTTATTATTAATTCTGACTTCTCCAGAAGTGGGACTATCTAACCCAGCAATTTGACGCAGCAGGGTGGATTTACCAGAACCCGACGCACCCACCGCACAAATAAATTCTCCTTGCGCGATATCCATGTTGATATCTTTGAGGACGACAAGCGTTCCTGATTTCGTCTGGAAGTGTTTGTGTAGGTCGATTACTTGTAAATACATTGTTTGAGCCTTATTAAATTCATTAAAAATTAAGCAATATTGCGATCGCATTCGATCGGCGAGCGAAAATTATGAATTAACTAATCGCAGAGTGAAGACATAGCATAGAAGTTAATACTTGTCATATCAAGTAACAAAGGTATCTGCTGTAACCATAGTTACCCTTTGCCTTTGAATTTTTGATTGTAGAGGCGAATGACTATTCGTCCTTATCGATACGCTATCTTTTCATCTCTTTTGATTTGCCCATTTACAGGAAACTCTTAGTAGATATTGAAACGATAGATCGAATATCAATCCAATTACGCCAATTACAATTAATCCGACAAAAATCTCATCCGTCCTGAGAAAGCGACCTGCTACGCTGATGCGACGACCCAAACCTTCTGTTGCAGCAATTAATTCTGAAACAATAACCAACTGCCAAGCACTAGCTAAGTTGATTCGACAAGTATCGATAATTCCTGGCAAAACATGGGGAAAAATTACTTGCAATAGAGTCTGCCATCGATTTCCGCCCAACATATAAGTCGCTTCAATCAAATCTTTGGATACGAACTTAACCGTATCCATGACCATTAGGGCATTAAAGAAAAAGACCCCGATAAAGATGAGCGTAATTTTAGGTTCTTCGCCAATACCCAAATACAAAATCAGCAAAGGAATAAAAGCAGGCGCAGGCATATAGCGCACTAACCCAAACAAAGGTTCTAGGAGGGCGCGAATGCTAGCAAAACTGCCCATCAATAAGCCGACAGGGATAGACAACATTGCCGCCAGCAAAAAGCCAACGCCAACTCGCCATAAACTCGCTACCGTATCTTGGAGAAGTTCTCCAGTACTCCACAGCCTGCCAAATGCCTCTAGTACTTTAGCGGGTGACGGCAAAAACTTGGGATCGATGTTTCCAAAAGTCGTTACCAACCACCACAGCAGCAAAGGCAAAGCAATGGAAGCTACCATTAATGCGGTTTGCAGGGGTTTGGGGATATCTTCGGCAAGCCGCCAAAAAACCGTCTGTCGTAAGACTTTCGATCGCGCGACGGGTTGAATCGATTCGCTGCTTTGACTCATAATTAAATTCAGAATGCGGTTAGGATTGTTTGGCTTTCTCAGCGTAAGCTTTAACAAAGCGATCGTCAAAAATTTTGCTAGTATCGGGTTGTTGCTGGGCAAGACCGACTTCGACAAGAAATTGACCGATTTCCTGGGCTGCAAACTGCAATGAAGTCATATCGTTGCCTGGTTGGAAGGCTTTTAAATTCTCTTCAATCGTAAAAATTCTAGTTCCTTGCGCATATTCCTTGTATTCTTCAACGCTAACCCCGGCTCGTTTTGCCATAATATCATTAGATTTGTCCCTATTTTCCTGCATATGGTCGAGCGTGGCAAACCAAGAATCAACCATTGCTTGTACTTGCTCTGGGTTCGCTTCTACAAACTTGCGCGTGAAGACTAGATGATCGGAAATGGAACCTGGAAAGTCTTTGGAACTGAATAATTCTTTAGACCCAGGACGCTTTAATGCTTGAGTAGTAAATGGGGCAAATACTCCTACTGCATCGACTTGTCCTGCTACAAAAGCAGCAGCAGCTTGTCCCGTTTCTAGGGGAACAAACTCGATGTCTTTTTGTGTTAAACCTTCCTTTTCAAGTCCTAACAACAGTAGAAAATGATCTACTGTTCCTTCTTCAGCAGCAACTTTTTTACCTTTCAAATCGGCAATGGTATTAATACCTTCTCGGACGATGATTTTATCGTTGCCAGTAGAGTTGTCGTTTACCAAAACGATTACTTGGTCGGCACCGCCGGATACTGCACTAATAGTATCGTTAAGAGTCTGACTGTTAGCATCGATTTGTTCTGCGGTTAGCGCGTTAATCGATTCTAGATACCCATCAAACCACTTGAGATCGACAGAAACGTTATGTTCTTTAAATATCCCTTCATCGTAAGCAACTTGCCAAGGAAACCAACCCGGCCAAGCACTAAATCCCAAACGTACAGTAGCTGCGCCTGTTGCTGGAGTAGCGGAATCGGTTTCGGTATTGGTTTGAATATTAGCAGCAGGATTATTACAAGCGACAGCAAAAGTTAGGGTAACAAAAAAAATGAGAAGATAAGATAGCAGCGATCGCGTTTTCATGGCGTTGTTTGCAGAGATAATTTGCCAGATATTAATTATTAGTAATTAGCACAGATGAGCGATTGATTTTCTGACACATCTGTTACAGAATTCATGTCTACTAACTTTAGACAGAAATTATTCCTTTTGCAGTTACTTGAGATGCAACCCAATCTAGCCAAAAGTCCAATCCTTCTCCTGTTTTGGCAGAAAGAGGAATTATCGTAACATGAGGATTGATTTGTCGGATGTTAGCTTCGATGCGATTTAGATCGACTTCTAAATGAGGAGCTAAATCCATTTTCGCAATCAATAAACAATCGGCTTCCCGAAACATAATAGGATATTTAAGCGGTTTATCTTCTCCTTCTGTAACGCTCAAAAGGGCAATTTTAGCGTGTTCTCCTACTTCAAATTCGGCAGGACAAACCAAATTGCCAACATTTTCAACCAAAACTAAATCGAACTCTGAAGGATTATATTCATGAGCTAATCGATGAATTCCTCCTGCTACCATTTTGGAATCCAAATGACAGGAACGACCCGTATTAATAGCAATAACCGGAACATCATATTGACGCAGGCGTTCTGCATCTAATTCCGTTGTCATATCGCCTTCAATAACGGCAATTTTAAACCGATCTTTTAGTGCTGCTAGCGTCTTTTCTAATAAAACAGTTTTGCCAGCACCAGGACTACTCATCACATTCAAACAAGTAATTCCCCATTCATCAAAATGTTCTCGATTGCGGTCGGCTCCTGCTTGGTTAGCATGGAGTAAATTAATTTCCAAAGCTGCGTCAAATATTTGGTGCATAAAGTTTAGTAGTTTAGTAGTTCAGTAGTTCGGTAGTTTAGGAGAAAAGGAAAATAGTATATTCTTCCTTGTTTTCCCTCTTCCTTCCTCTCTGCGCCTCTGCGCCTCTGCGTGCAATTTTTTCACATTGACACAGATCCCAAAGCATACTCAATGCGATCGATTTTTAATTCTCTTCCAGAACGAATATCATCCATTGGAAAATGACATTGAGGACAAGAATATTGCAAGCCAATTTCTGGAAAATATTCTTGTTGGCAATTGTGACAAAATGCAATTAACGGAGTCTCCTTAATAACTAACTCAGTTCCTTCCAAAAATGTCCCGCGAGTTTGAACTTCAAAAGCAAATTGCAAACTAACGGGTTCGACACAAGTAAACTTGCCAACAATCAAATGAATCTTTTCAATTTTTGCCTCTTCTGGTTGTGAATCGTACCAATCTCTCACCGTTATTATGAGAGCCTTAGTCATATCAGTTTCGTGCATAATTGAGGATTGGGGATTGGAGATTGGTGACTGGTGATTGGTGATTGGGCAAAATGTTTACGACTGAAATACTAAATTTTTGAACTTTGAACTTTGTACTTTGAACTCTAATCGCTGGTCACTGGTCACTGGTCACTGATAACTGAAATTAAGTCCACTGTTCGATTAATTGTGGTTGTGCTTCAGGATGAATATAAGCAGGCTTTTCCTTCCTCGGTAACTGTCCCGAAACAACCAAATGAGCCATCGTATCGCAAATGACGCGAGTCGCCATTAAAGAAGTCATATCGCTAATATCATAAGGCGGCGAAACCTCAACAACTTCTAACCCACAAATAGGCGCATTGCGAACAATTTTTCCGAGTAAATAAAGCGCTTCGCGAGGTAATAATCCACCAGGTTCGGGCCATCCAGTTCCAGGGACAAATCCCGCATCGATACAATCGATATCAAAACTAATCCACACGCAATCAGTGCCATCTAAAGCGCGTTCTAGAGCAAAATCTACAGCAGCATCCAATCCTCTTTCTACGATGTCTGTTACTGTTAAGATATTCGTCGCTCTTTCTCGACAAACTTTTACGCCTTGACGGGGAACTTGCCAGCCACCAATTCCTAATTGAACTAAATTTTTTGCGGGTGCATTCTTGATATTTGTGGCATGAAACCAAGGACAAGTGTGCATCCGTTCGTCTAAATCGGTTTCTTGTGTATCGACATGGCGATCGAAGTGAATAATTCCCACTTTTTTATCGCCTAAATGCCGACAAATTCCGCGAACGGTTGGAAATCCAATCGAATGATCGCCGCCTAATATAATTGGAAATGCACCCGAATTAAAGACGTGAGCGACACCTTTGGAAATTTGATCGAAGGACTTTTCATTATTAGCTGGAATCGTAAATACATCCCCAACATCGCATAAAGTAATTTGCTCTCGCAAATCAACTCCCATTTCAAAATTGTAGGGCGTATATAATGCAGAAATGCGACGTATTCCTTGCGGACCAAAACGAGTCCCTGGTCGATAAGTCGTCCCCGAATCGTGAGGAACGCCTACAATAGCAACATCATATTCGCCGACTTTCCGCACGTCTTCCAAGTATGGGGCTTTCATAAAAGTATTAATGCCCGCATAATGAGGCAATTCACCGCGCGAAAATGTTGGTATTGTGCGATCGCGAATACTTTGTGCTGCTTCTAAACCGTATTCTAAACCGCGATCGACTTCTTGTTGCCATCCCGTTAAAGGAAGTTGTGCTTCCCTTTCTAATGCCCTTTGTGCTTCGCTAGAATGACCGTTTAATTGAGAATTTGGGGGTTGAAAAGGTTGTTGCTCGGTCATATACCCTCCCGATTACAATTTAAACTCCAATAACAATACACCCGGAAGACTAACAAAGATCCACTGTTTACAATCCTTGTTAAAATCTCCCGGGCTTTTATCCCGCCGTGTAGCTACCTTGAATTATTGAAATTTTCCAAGCCTAGCCTGCATCTCTCGGACCTGTCATTTAAGCTTTCTGTCACTTAAATCGGAACCCTAGAAGCATTTTAGTAATAATTTTCCTTCCGGCAAGAATAACAATATCTCGATTGGTAAAAAGTATTCTATGCTACTTATTTAAACCTATAATTAAAAAATGCGATCGCACTAAGAAAAAATAAATTACTTATTTTGCATAATTTTTAGCTTCTTAGCCAAGTAATAATATAGAACCCATAAACATTAATATGTAGAAATAGGGTTTTAACCTATAAAAAGGAGCTAATACAAATGGCTGATATAACTGGCACCGTTGGTAACGATATTATCGTTGGGACTCTAGATCCAGATGTCATTAATGGATTGGATGGCGATGACGGTCTATTTGGTCTTGCTGGTGACGACCAGATTTTTGGTGGTGCTGGCGTTGACATTATTATTGGTGGTGGTGGAGGCGATCGCATCGAGGGGCAAGACGGAGACGACGAAATCTTTGGCGACTCCCAAATCCTCGGTCAAGGAGGAAATGATACTATCAATGGCGGCAATGGATCTGATATCGTGTTTGGTGAGACTGGAAACGATAGTATTTCTGGCGGTGAAGGAGCAGACCAACTGAACGGCGATGCTGGCAGGGATACTATCGACGGCGGTAATGGAAATGATTTCATCTTTGGAGGTAGTGGAAATGACAGTCTTCTCGGTGGTGGAGGAACCGATCGACTGTTTGGCGAGGCAGGAAATGACACGATTAATGGAGGTTCGGGCGCTGATATCATCAATAGCGGAGTTGGCAATGACAGTCTAAAGGGTGGGACTGGAAACGATCGCTTTTTTGCTGGAGATGGCAACGACCAAATTTTTGGTCAAATCGGTAACGACAATATGGATGGGGAAGCTGGAAACGATCTCCTCGATGGGGGTGAAGGCAAAGATATCCTTTTTGGCAGTCTAGGGCAAGATACTCTTGTTGGTGGCGACGACGTAGACGTTCTTGTTGCTGGGGTTGCTAGTGATTCCCTAAGAGGTGGCAATGGGAATGACGTGCTGGTTGGGGTCGATCCCTTTATTCCGGCATTTGGATTTGGCGGTACTTCAGATAATGCGCTTGCTCCTTTTGAGATCGATACTCTGACCGGAGGTAGTGGAAGCGATACATTTTTCCTCGGCGACAACGGAACCGTAGTCGGTATCAACCGAGGAAATCCCGAACTTTACTATTTTGGTGGTGGTAACGCCGACTATGCTCTGATTACTGACCTCGACCTCAGCCAAGATACGATACAGTTATCTTCAGAGATTAGTTTTGAAGATTTAGTGTTAGGGATATCTAGCGGCGGTCTTCCAAGGGGAATCACCCTATCTTTTCAAAACGACCTTATTGCGATTCTTCAAGGGGGTTTCGTTGGGGAGTCGTTAAATAATATTGGGCGATCGTTAGACAATAACGTCATTAGTCAATCGTTTAACGATAACATCTTTGCCAATGTGTAGAAGTTTGACACTATAAACTTAAATCGGACGGAGATTGTCACTCCGTCCTTTCATCAATTTGGCTGATTCCCATCAAATACCATATAAAAATTCAAGTTATAACCAATAATGCGATCGCCTTGATGCAATTGCGCGATCGCTTTTTCCCCATCGGGCGTTAAAATAACCGTCTCTCCTGCAAAACAACCGCCACGAGCATAAGCAAACTCGACGAAGAAGCAGGAAAAGAATAATAAAATTGCTAAACTAACCCAAAGTAATTTCAAGATTTGGGCGATCGCTTTC
>JALOOL010000287.1 GCA_025454425.1 Hydrococcus sp. Prado102
TTCTAATTATCTAGTCAACCCATACAGTTATTGATTATTAACCAAGTTTTCTCTCTGATTTGTTCAACCGTTTCGCACCGGAAACTAGTCTAAACTCCAATTTTAATCAAACTAGGAATAGTTGATTTTGGTTCTCTAATCAAAAAAATTGTCCGGATCTTGTCGGACAAAAGAAGATTGTTATCGATTAGCCGAATCGCATTCAACAATTTTGGAATATCTTAGCATCAAGTTGGTCTAGAATTTGAGAATTACGCTCTAAATCGAACTTTCTAGCAAAATAGAAATTACCATTAATCAGCGTTACATAGTCTTCTGTTGTTAAAATTCTGGCGTGTCCGCCAGGTTGTTGATGATTATCAAAATACTGCTTATTATCATTACAGAGGTTGAATTTTTGGCTATTTACTAATATGGATTGAACAAAAGATTCGTCAGGAACCACCGTTTTTTTATAATATATAACTAACTCTGGATGATTTTTAATAAACTCTCTGAGATACTCAAAACATCGTCTGGAAAGCGTATGCCATTGCGATCCTCCATAACATTTAAAATTTTCATTAAAAGGATGCGATCGCGATTGAAAGCCAATTAAAGAACCATACGTTAGAAAAAATTGCATTGGAACAACTTTTTCAAGTTTCAAAGATTTAATGATTTTAGAGATAGACTCTAAAACAACTTGCATCGAATCGGGCAACCGATAATATTGATAATAATAACGCCTCAAAGCTTTTTCTTTTCGCCAAGGACTTTGGGGCGAAAACACATCCCAATAACGAATAAAACCGTCATAATCGGTGGTTGCTAAAAAAGTTTCAAAATCTGATGACGCTTGTGTAAGATAATCTTGTCCCGAAAGATAAACCAGCCAGTCAAACTCAAATTTCGTCTCAACTAACCAATCGATCGCCATAAGATAGGGTTGCAACAGAGAAAAATCGCCTCTAATAGCCCGAAATTCTATTTTTAGTAGGTGAATATCTTCTAAATCTTGCAGCGGCGTTATATCTAGAGAACAGCTAGTAAAGTCATGACCGATAACAATCCCCGCAGTAGGACTCGATCTTTTAATCGTGCGAACGAGTCTATAAATTTGTTCGGGGTTTTTATGCGTTTGGATAAAGTAACAAATTTTCATAAGCTTCGTTTTCTTGAGTTCAAGAACTCTTGGAAAGTAGCGATCGCATTCTAGAACGAATTCCCAACAAATTACGCAATTTTTGCACGGATTTCCTTTTCTCAAGCGTTTGAGTAGCTAACTGACGGCGCAACCAAAAGCTTTGTCGATACCAGCTAGAATTACACCAATTCTCATAGGCGGGAATTAGGCGTTCGTTCATCAGCGTTTTCCACCGTTGTATCATTGCGTCTCGTTGGGTTTCTTGGGCGCGTAACCAACCATGTTCGACCATCGCTTGACGCAAAGCCCTATCGTCGCGCAGGCGCTTAAGGGCTGCAATTGTCTCATTTAGCGATTTTACTTCGACAAAATCTAATTCGCTTTTACGTTCGCCTCGATAAGCCGACTCGCACCCTAAAATAGCTGGTACGCCAGCGTGCCAAGCATTAAAGAGTTTAGTAGCGGGTTTAAAATCCCAAGCCGTATCTGGCTTGCCAAAATCCCGCACCGCTAACACGACATCCACATCGCTATAATCGTGCCAGCGATCGCTATTAATAATTTGCCAGCGCAACCCTAAATCTGCGATCGCGTTACTCCATGATGGCTTGCTTAATTCGAGCGCTAAATTGATTTCTAAGCCAAAAAAAGCCACATTTTCAAAAAGAGATCCTCTGGCGCGATCGCGTGGAATGATTCCCGATTGCGGCCATAATGGCATATATAAATTTTCTCTAGCTGGTAATAAATAGCGATCGCCCAGAATTCTTGGCTTAGTGAGTCGAGGATTTTGCACGACATGAATCTGTGCGTAAGGATGTCGTCCTCTATCTGCCTGCAAGCAAACGATAAGCAACTTCGGATTAGGTTTGAGATCGATAGGTAAAGATTTTTGATGTGCCAGCACCATTCCTTCGGATGGGATATGACCGATAAGTTGGCAAGGAAAGCCAACAGCACGTAGATAAAGATAGGTGCGTAGCGTCCAACAATAAATCCCTTCTGAAAAGCCTTGCCAATAAACATCCTCATAGGCATCTTGAGGAGATGGCATATCGCGAGGAATTTTTTCTTCGGGAATATAAAAGTAAATCGGTGGAACTTCGCCAGTCACTTTGATTTTGGATGAGAGGATTTTGGATTATTTAAACTTTGAACTTTTTAGGTTCGAGAATTTTTGATTTGAGGAAGCGCTGACTTAAGCGAACTAGATATTTGACCGCGAAGGCGACGCAGAGAGCGTCGTAAGTCTTTGGTTTTGAGTGCTAAATCGCGCTGCTCAAAAAATGCCCATCTCTGCAAATCCGATAGCTGACACCAACTTTCGTAGGCGGGAGTCGCTTCTTCGATCAAGAAATTTTGCCACTTAATAACGAGTTGTGCGGGTTCGGTTTCTTTAGCTCGCTGGCGACCATTCTCCATCATGTCATAACGCAACTGTTTATCGTCGCGCAGGCGTTCGATGGCTTTTAATAAGTTTTCTAAGGAAGCTACTTCTAAATAATCTAGCTCGCTTTGACGTTCGGCGCGAAAAGCAGAATCCCGACCGAGAATCGCAGGTACACCAGCGTGCCAAGCGTTATACAATTTTGTGGCAGGTTTCCAGCTAAATCCGCCTCCATCTTGAAAGTTGCGCACGGCAACGATCGCGTCGAGGTCGCTATAATCGTGCCAGCGATCGCGTTGGTCTACGACGCGCCAGTCGATTCCCATTGCTTTAAGTTTTTCGCGCCACAATTCGTCTTGAAGTTGTGGGGCTAAATTGATAGCACGACCGACATAAGCGACGTTTTGGAATATATCTCCTCTGGCGCGATCGCGTGCAATTAAGCCAGGTTGAGGCCAATAAGGCATATAATAGCTTTTCCAAAGCTCGACCGAGCGCAACAGCATTTCTTCTTGGGGATTTTGCACTAAATGAAGTTGCGCGTAAGGATGTCTAGCTCTATCTGCTTGGATGCAAACGAATAAGAGTTTAGACCCTGGTTTGAGATCTTGGGGTAGAAAATCCCAATGAGCGACAATAATCCCCGATTCTGGAATTTTTCCAATCAATTCGCTAGGGAAACCGCTTTCTTTAAGGCGAAGATAAGTTTGTAGCGTCCAATTGTACATCCCACGCTTTACTCCTAGCTCCTGCCAGTAAGTGTCTATACTTTTTGGGATACTTGGGGGCCACTCGCTTTGAGGAATGTAAAAATATATAGGAGGTAAGCGATCGCTCATTATTGCGGTTTATTATTGATTTTAGTTAACCCGATCTATCGATTCTATTTTGTACGAGAGAACCCGATATTGGCAAGAGTTCGAGTCCGTCAACACGTCAATCCACTAGCTCATAAATATCAAACTCCCATTACACCGCCAGATTGGGAGCGAGTTTATGCTAACCCAGCGCAACCGCTTCATCTCGATATCGGTTGTGCTAGGGGCAAGTTTTTATTGCAAATGGCTCCTTTATACCCTCAGATGAATTTTTTGGGGATTGAAATTCGCGAACCTTTAGTGGACGAGGCGAATAGCTATCGCGATCGCTTAGAATTAAGCAATCTTTATTTCCTTTATTGCAATATTGCCAATTCCCTTGCGCCTTTACTCAAATCCTTGCCTACAGGCGTTTTGCAGCAAGCAACCATTCAATTTCCCGATCCTTGGTTCAAGCAACGCCATCTCAAACGTCGCATGGTACAACCCGAATTAGTAGATTTACTGGCGACTTATATGGTTGAGGGAGGAAGATTATTTTTGCAATCGGATGTGGAGTCTGTTGCTATTGAAATGCGATCGCGCATTCAAGCTCATCCTAACTTTCAACAACACTCACATACCTGGTTAGAAACCAATCCGTTTCCCATTCCTACCGAACGAGAAATCGCCACCCTCGCTCATAATAAGCCAGTTTATCGAGCATTGTTCCAAAAAAAGAGCGATCGCACCACGCGATCGCCCATATCATTTATCGAGTAAGTAAGCGACTTCACATCTAAATCGCTTACCGCAACTTGAGAAACTAGGAATCAAACTTGTATTCCTTCTGCATAAAAGCCTCCTGCCCTCTGCCTTCTTTAAATTGCAGCTATCGTTTCCTGGATGGTCTTGTTATAGATAATCCGACCTGGCGTAGTGCGGATAAATTGAGAAAGTTGCTCGCCGTCAGCACTTTCTCTGACTTTGCGCTCTCGATAATGTTTGATCTTGCTGCCGTCATCGAGAGTTTCTGTCTTGAGGACTTCTGTATCGGGTTTATCGGTTTCTACTTCATCTTCATGACGTACCCAAACAGACGCATGAAGGTCTACATGACCTTGAGCGTAAGCTTTAATCGCATCGTCAAGACTAGCGAAATAGCGTCCCGCACCATGTTGAGCATTGGGATTTTCTGCTGTTAGATAGTAGCATCCCAACACCATATCTTGTGAAGGTGTAACGATAGGACGACCTGTTGCTGGCGAGAGAATATTGTGACACGCCAACATCAAAAGACGCGCCTCAGATTGAGATTCCAAAGACAGAGGAACGTGAACCGCCATTTGGTCGCCGTCGAAGTCTGCGTTAAAAGCAGGACAAACTAACGGATGCAATTGAATGGCGCGACCTTCTACCAACATTGGCTCAAATGCTTGAATTCCCAAGCGGTGAAGGGTTGGGGCGCGGTTTAGCATGACTGGGTGCCCCGTAATTACCTCATCTAGCACGTTCCAGACGCTAGGGTCGCCTCGCTGGATTAACTTCTTCGCCGCCTTGATATTATTAACCATTCCTAGTTTAATCAGGCGATGAATGACAAAGGGTTGGAAGAGTTCGATCGCCATTTCGCGAGGCAAACCGCACTGAAAAATCTTCAATTTGGGCCCGACGACGATAACCGAACGACCGGAGTAGTCAACCCGCTTTCCGAGTAGGTTTTGACGGAAACGTCCTTGCTTTCCTTCGATAATGTCCGAGAGGGATTTGAGGGCGCGATTATTTGCCCCGACTACGGTACGACCGCGCCGTCCGTTGTCAATCAGCGCATCGACAGCTTCTTGTAACATCCGCTTTTCGTTGCGGACGATGATTTCTGGCGCGAGGATTTCTTGCAAGCGCGAGAGGCGATTGTTTCGATTGATCACCCGACGATAAAGGTCGTTGAGGTCGGATGTAGCAAAACGACCGCCGTCGAGTTGTACCATCGGGCGCAAGTCTGGCGGAATAACGGGAATCACGCTTAAGACCATCCAATCGGGTTTAGAACCCGTGGCGATAAAGTTATCGATGACTCGCAGGCGTTTAATTAGCTTTGCTCGTTTTTGACCTTTGCTCTCGATAATTTCTTCGCGCAGTTTTTCGGCAACTTCTTCTAGATTGAGTTCTTGCAGCAAGCGTTGAACGGCCTCTGCACCAATCCCGACTTCAATGTTATAGAGTTCGGAGTCTTCTGCGTAGATTTTCTCTTCTATTTCTAACCATTGATCTTCGGTTAGCAGTTGTTTGTACTGTAATTTGTAATCGTCGAGTTTTTCTGCCGCATTACCGGGGTTGAGAACGACATAGGCATTGAAGTAAACAATCTGTTCTACATCTCGTAGGGGCATATCCAGCAAAATGCTGAGATAGCTGGGAATGCCTTTAAGATACCAAACGTGAGTTACGGGAGCCGCTAGTTTGATAAATCCCATGCGGTGGCGACGCACTCTTGACTCAGTAACTTCTACTCCACAGCGTTCGCAAACAATTCCCCGATGTCGAACTCGTTTGTATTTACCGCACCAACATTCCCAATCTTTGGACGGCCCAAAAATGCGCTCGCAAAAAAGCCCGTCCATTTCTGGTTTTAAGGTTCGATAGTTGATTGTTTCGGGTTTAGTAACTTCTCCAACAACTACGCTATTCGGCAATGTTCTTTCTCCCCATTGACGAATGCGATCGGGAGAAGCTAACCCGATCTTAACGTAGTCAAACCGTTGTTCTGTTTGAGTTCTCATTACTGTTCGTTCTGCTTGTGAGATTCTTATTTCTGGCTGTGAGAGCGGGTTCGATTGGCGATCGCATACTATCGACTCAATAATTTGACTGGGTTAGAGTCAATAGCCAACAAATAGCCCATTAATTTAGCACAGGATCTAAAATTATACAATCTTTTGGCTAAAGTGACTTAGAACTACTGCGAGCGATCGCCTATTTTATCAATACAACAGATGCAATAATCTCAGTTTCCCAATCACTACTCGATTGAGGCATTGCCCGTTCCCTGAAACATTAACCAAGATAAGAAAAAATTGACGATAAAAATCGATAGCAACGCCGTCACTACTGCGGTTGTTGTAGATTGTCCGACACCTTTAGCGCCGCCTGTCGTGGTCAATCCCCAACTACAACCGATAATGCCAATCAAAGCGCCAAAAATTGCGGCTTTAATTGCCGAACTAAACAAATCCCAAACTTGTAAGAAATTTTGAGCCGATCGCAAAAAAACGGATGGGGAAATATCATATAAAGAATTGGCAATCAATAAGCCCCCAGCCATGCCAGTTAACAACGATAAGATCGTCAAAATAGGCATCATCACAGCGCAGGCTAAGACGCGAGGCGTTACCAAATAATCGATTGGGTCGGTTTTAAGCATATAAAGCGCGTCAATTTGTTCGGTGACTCGCATCGTACCGATTTCAGCCGCAAACGCCGACCCGACCCGTCCGGCGATGACAACAGCAGTCAGGACTGGGGCTAATTCTCTAGTTAAAGCGATCGCTAATACTCCCCCGACTGTCGTTCCCGCCCCAAAATAAATAAATTCCCTTGCCACTTGAATTGTAAACACCATTCCCACAAACGCAGCAGTTAGAAGCGCGATCGTCAGCGATTCCGGGCCGACAATACTCATTTGGTCGAGGGTGTTGCGTCGGTGAATTTTAGCTCTAAGTAAGTGCAAAAAGACTTGTCCGCCTAAAAAACCAGCAGCGATTAAGCGCTGAAGCCAAAGTTGAAGACCGCTAGTAGAGCTTGTTGTTTTAGCCATCGAAATTTAGTATTTTAACTTTCGCCTTTTTCAACGCGGAAACGTTCTACCGAGGTCAAGAGTTCCCTAGAGATGCTTACCAAGGTTTGCAGAGAACCTGCCACGCGCTGCGATTCTTGAGAAGTTTCTTGAGCGGTCAACCCTACCGCCTGCATGACCTGAGCGACCGATCGCGAGTTTTCGCGCTGTTTGACGGTATCCGCCGTAATCGAGCGCACTAGCGTATCGATGCGATTGGATACTTCGATAATATCTTCGAGCGATCGCTTTGCTTGTTCTGATTTTTCAGTTACGTCGATGACCTGCTGAATCCCTTCTTCCATCGCGGTCATAACCGAGCCAGTTTCGCTCTGGATTTGCAGTACGATTTGTTCGATTTCTTTGAGAGATTTTGCCGAGCGATCGGCTAGCTGACGTACTTCGTCGGCAACGATCGCGAATCCTCGACCCGCCTCGCCCGCTCTTGCTGCCTGAATCGAGGCGTTAAGCGCCAACAAGTTAGTTCGAGAAGCAATTTGAGAAATTAAGGCAACAATCTTAGAAATCTCCTGAGATGCTTCAGCGAGGCGTTTTACTTTACGTGCCGTTTCCGATACGGTTTCGCGAATTTGGAGAATTCCCGCTACCGTTCTTTCTACCGCTTCGCCGCCTTTGAGAGCCGTTACCGAAGACGATCGCGCGACTTCTTCTGCTTCTCTAGCGTTTTCGGCAACGCGCTGAATCGATTCGGTCATGACTTGTACCGAATTGAGCGTCACCGCTAATTCTTCAGCCATGCGCAGCGCGTCGCTCGATTGGTTGCGGGCAAACAATTCGCTATCGGTAGAGCCTTTATTAACTTGCTTGGCGGCGTTTTTGACCTGGAAAACGATTTCTCTGAGGTTGGTAATCGTGAGGTTGAACGCATCTGCAACCGCCCCCAATACGTCGGCAGTTACTTCGGCTTCTAC
>JALOOL010000288.1 GCA_025454425.1 Hydrococcus sp. Prado102
TACCATTGGGAGCGGTTTAAATATTCCCTTATTGAAGCAACTTCGTCCGACCGAATAAGCCGTTTCGCTATAGGGCAATCCGGCTGTAGACGAGCCAGAGGCAAATAACTCAGAATGAGCCACCAGAGCGGCTATTGTCATTCCTCCTCCAGAGGATAAGCCAGCAATATGAATTCGATTGGGGTCAATAAAGTAGTCTCGTCGGACTTCCTCGATGATAGAGCGCAAGTCTTGAACCTCGCCCCTTCCTTCGTGGATGTGTTCGTTAAACCAAAATCCCCAACAGTTGGGATTTCTCAAACCGTTGTAGCTGGTGATGAAAGGGTAAACGACGGCAAATCCTTCTCGGTCAGCTAAACGATTAAATTTCGTGTCGTATCGAATCGTTTTATGAGTTTCTTTGCAGCCGTGAAGCACCATCACTAGAGGAATCGGCTCGCTGTCGCGACGATAGCCACTCGGCAGGTGAATGATATATTGCCTAGAGCGAGAACCCGGATAGTCTAAGGCTTGGAATGTCTTGCTAATATCTTGCCCAGCTAAAGCAGGAGCCGCTACGAGCGAGATTAATCCGACTGCTAGCAGCACGACAGCCAACAATTTCAAGAATTGGCGAATTCTTTGGCTCGATGTTAAAAAACAATTCATTGACAAGTTAATTAATTAAATTGGTTCGCTCGCCTCGTGTTAGTTGTCAGGAGCAAAAATATTTTTCGGATTTTTTAGAAAACGAATACTAAAATGCCTAGAGAGAGCGACTGATGACATGATATCGGTAGAGTTGTGGCTGTCTGTTCTATCTTGAGGAAGAGAGTCGTCTGGGACGTAGTTTCTAGCGTTGAAATCGAGTCGAGCTAAGTGAGAATTACTGCATTTTTCTGATGCTTAAAAATTTAATAACTTTTAATTGCCAAATCGTTCATCAAATTCCAGGGCGAATGCGGATTAAAATCCCTAAACTGCTCGACGTTCCCGATAACGTTGAAAAGCTACAGCAAGGCATTGCAGGCGCGAGAGCCGTTCGGAACTTTCGCATCAACCCCGCCGCCGAATCAATCGTTATCGAGTATCAGGAAAGCAAAATTTCTGAGATAGATTTACAAAAGCAACTGGCAACGCTCTTAACGACAATCGTTCCTAAAACTTCTGGCGAGGTAGAATTGCATGAATCGACCGAACCAATCGCCACTTGGTCGATCGCGCTTACAGAAGTCGATAACCTTACGCCTTACGAACAAACCCAACTCGAACAAATCGATAAATGGCGCTCCCGATGAAAGGCACGTTATCTACGCTTAAATCCTCGCTCGAATTACAACAAGCGCGGCTAGAAGTCTGCGATCGCCTCGCCCACCGAGTCAAAGATTGGGAGAGTTGGCTAGGTGGAGCATTAGCGAGTATTACGGGCTTTTTTGAGGTGATTGGAGAGATTACAGAAATTTCCCTTTCTGTCGTCTTGGCACTTCAGACTATCCGTAAGATTGGCTTGTGTTACGGCTATCCCCCACAAACTCAACAAGAGCGACTTTTGGGCTGGAGTATTTTGGCGATCGCCACGGCTCAAACGCCATTGGAAAAACAGCAAGCTTTTTCAGCTTTCTATCATTGGCAGAATACGCTTTACCGACAAATGTTCGACGAGATTTTAGAAGACGCGATCGATGATGAGCTATTCAATTCTGTTAGGGACATGGTTTTTCGGCAAGCGATCGTTTATTTGAGCGAGGATTTAAGCGTAGATAACGTGCCTTTCATCGGGAGCGTCTTAGGAGCATTTGCCAATAGTTCGTTTATTAGTAAGCAACCCCCGATTAGAAATCGGGAGCTTCAGCCCAGATCGAACGTACCGAACAGAGACATTTGCCCCTGTAACTGGCATGCCATCCCCGGACTTCCAGGCTGACTTACGGGCAGCCCCAAAGCAGCAATATTCTTAGCCGCATTAACATCAGCATCATGTTCAAATCCACAATGCCCACACTTAAACCGCTTTCCACTCCGATAAGATTTCTTCAAGTCGGTTTCGGGGTGGACGTGTCCGCATCGCGAACAGGTTTTAGAGGTGTAGGCAGGTGGAACGAATACGACTGGGACACTCCTCATTACAGCTTTGTACTGCACAAACATCCGCAACTGATAGAACGCCCAGTTATGGGTACGTCTTCGCTCAGTTTTACTTTTCGGTTGTTCGTTCAAGCTGTCTCGAATGCCGCTCAAGTCTTCAAAGGACAATGCCGCATTAACTTGTTTTGCGCTATGAACCAGTTGTTTGCTGATGTTGTGATTCAGCCATTTTTGAAAGCGTTGTTCTCTGCCCTGAAGCCTTCTCATCAATCGTCTGGAATTGCGAGTGCGTTTGCTTTGAACATTCGCCCTGACCTTACTATATCGGTCGCGAGTGGTTTGAATCTGTGCCCCACTCCAAGATTTACCTGTGGAGGTGGTGGCAATGTCTCTTCTGCCCAAATCAACCCCAATAATCTTGGGAGTTTTACCCGTAGGCTCAGTCGGCAGGTCAACACAGATATTGATGTAGTAGTCCCCTCGTCTAGTTTTGTTGAGTGTCGCCGCCGTTGGCAATTGCCCTTTAAGCAAAGCCAATTGGTAGTTCCCAATACTCAGCTTGAACTTAACCCGACCACACATCAACGTCACGCCAACAGTTTGCAGTTCTTCAATATATTGAAATGTCCGAATATCCAAATTAAGGGAAGTAGGACGAAATCTGTGGACTTGTTTAACTGCTTTAGCGTTGCCAATAACTCGTCTAATCGCTTGACAGACGTGGTTTGCTTTCAGCTTCGTAGCTTCTCTCACTGGTTTATAGACCAAGTGGTGAAGCTTGGTTGTATTCCAGCAATTTTCGCGTTTGGCAACCTCGTATATCTGATTACAAGCATCAGCAAACCCCATCAAAGTACGGTCTATTTCAGACCGCAACTCTGTGGGGACTTGAAGTTTGCATTTTACAGATATAGTCTGCACTCTTGTTTATCCAAAACTCATCCCATTATATCAGAGGACGATTTCGTTATGCTACAAGTTTTTAAGAAATCTTCACGGCAACTAAAGTTGCTCGTGTCGCCGTTCCTGAGCGCCCGATGCCGGAACCTGCGTCCGGCATTTCAGGGCGCGTCCCGTGCGTTAAAACGACACGGTTTCCCGGCTCCCGGAGGTTTCTAGATGAAAATTCATCATCTCAATTGCGGCTGTATGTGTCCTCTGGGTGGCGCATTATTCGATGGATTCAGTAAAGGTTTGACAGCGAATCTCGTCTGTCACTGTCTGCTCGTTGAGACAGAACAAGGACTCGTTCTTATTGATACTGGCTTCGGACTGCGCGATATCGAGTCGCCTTATTCTCGACTCAGCCCGTTTTTTATTCATTTCAATAACATCCAATTCGAGCGAAAATATACGGCGATCGCGCAAATTGAGCGACTGGGATTTTCCGCGCGAGACGTGCGCCATATCGTGCTTACCCACCTCGATTTCGACCATGCCGGAGGTCTGGAGGATTTTCCAGAAGCGACCGTACACGTAATGCAAACTGAAATGGATGCAGCGCGGGAACGACGCGGAATTATTGCCAGCCGACGCTATCGCCTCAAACAGTGGGACGAGGTTAAGCGTTGGAAGTTCTATTGGGCGGGGGGCGAACCTTGGTTCGGTTTTGAGGCAGTACGCGATCTTGAAGGACTACCGCCGGAGATTCTTCTTATTCCGCTTGTGGGTCATACGCGGGGTCATGCTGGTATTGCGATCGATACACCTGATGGTTGGCTTCTACACGCAGGCGATGCCTACTTTTATCGACATGAAATGGATTCCTCCAATCCACGCTGTACCCCCGGTTTGCGTGCCTATCAATGGATGATGGAAGTAGATCGTAAGGCTCGGTTGCTCAATCAAGCTCGGCTGCGGGAGTTATCGCTCGATTCTAGTAAGGATGTGCGCCTCTTTTGCAGTCATGACGAAATCGAGTTCAAAACCTTCGCCAACTAACCAAGCAGTTTCTAAAAGCTTTTTCGTCTTTAAGTTCATTTAACAGCCAACTCAAAAACTGCATCGCCCTCTTGCCAAGACGACTCGCGATCGCTCAAAGGACACGCTTTTCTCGTTACTGGCGAGACAATCTTCAATTCGTGGGGATATCGAGGACAGGGATCGTTAGTCAACCAAATAGGCGGAACCATCATCAGATCGTAGCTGGCAATGGTATCTACAACTCCAGGGCAAGATTTTAACTCAACAGCGAGTCCCGGCAAATACTCAAAAACTTCTTCCCAGTCTAAGTTGTAGTTGACATCCATATCCCACACGTAATGTATTCATTGATACCATTTTAATACAATTGATTATCAAAATTAATATTCAGTATTAAAAGATACAATTTTTAATTCTTTAGATTTCTCCTCAAAACTACTCGCCTAAAGGACAGAATTCGTCAGTGTGAAGTAAAATTTCGCCATAATCGGGAATCCACGCCAACCATTGCTCGTCAGCGCATTGACACAGCAACCAAGCTTCATCAAAGCTAAATGCAGTCGGCGGGTTAAATAATCTTACCCAAGTTGAAGGCTGATATTGAGGTGAGGGCGAACTGATGCGAAGTTGTTCCCAAGCGATCGCAGAATTAACAGGTGTTTTCAGTTGCATGACGATATCCCAAACTGTAAAAATTGCACTCCTAGACTCTGCATCCTTTGAAGTGGTGGAGTGCTTCAACAGGTTGCTTTATCCAAAGTTCAAAAAATTTTCTGTATTTAATGTTACAAAAAAATGTTCTTTGAAAGAAAAAGGCTTCTAATAAATTTATAAAGTTTAAAAAAAGTAAAAAATAAAGGAAACAAATTTTAAGTCAAAGTTCCTTCGCTACGTAACTCTTGCGCGATTAGATAAAGCTGACTCCATTCGCCGATTAGTTGGCTTTTTTTCCAATTTAATTCTTGGGCGATCGCGTCGAGACTATTACCCGCTTTCATCTGTTCGACAATCTCACGCTGCGTAGGTGTTAATCCCTGCCAGAAAATCTGCCATTGTTTGGGCGTTAAGCCAAGATTATGCTCTTTTGGCGAAATTTCTAACCAATTAGCCACTAAATCAGGATTTCCTTTCATGGCAAAAACGCGGATGGCATGATAGCCGATTTTTTCGCGCAGGCGGTAAACTTGCTTGATAGGTAAATTTAACTTTTGGGCGATCGCTTCTTGGGAACTTCCTTGCAAATATAGCCGCAGCCACTCGACAGCTTCGGAACCGACTTTTTCAGCTAAATGGCTCTCGAATTCTCGTTGAACTTTGAGGCGTAAACTCTGTTTTTCTTGAAAAGTTTGATTTTCTTGATACTCTGCGATCGCCTGCGAATCGAGCAAACTAACCGCAGAATCCGATTCTTCTACATTAACCTCTTCGGAAATCAAACGTATCATTTCGGTTTGAGGCACTTGCGTCATTCCTCCCCGTTGAGTGCGACGCAGATAATTCACGAAACGATACACTAATAAAGGTTGATTGCGGATGGGTCGCAAAGAATATTCTTCTAGGTTAGTCAGCAGTAAACTGTTACGCAACGATTCGTTTTTAGTGCATTGCGAAATCCAAGCAATTTGTCCTTGAATATAGCGATCGCTATTTAACATCTCCTGAATGACTTCTTGGAGAACATCATTAACTGCTCTTTGGCGATCGCGACTGAGTGCTACCCAGGTGCGAATTTTATTGCGTAACATAACAATAGAACCCAAGCGATTGATAAGATTGCGATAGGCTTTTGTCGGGTTTACGCCTAAATAGCGCTGTCGTAGAATACGATAGCGATAGTCCATTCCTTGTTGCGCGATCGCCAATCGCTCCGGCGCTAACTCTTCTAGCTTGGCGCTATCTTCCCCCAGCAACCAACGAATAATCCCATCTCGCTCTCGTTGAGTTTGTTCGGGTTCGTCTTTGAGCAACCGAGAGCGCCAAAATTGTTCTAATTCTTCTGCGACCTTATTCATGAGATTTATCGATGGTCACATCCTACACGACAGGGAGCAAAACACTACAAAATGACCGAGAAATTATTAATTTAGAATTCAATGTTCGCAATTCAAGGTAAATAAACATACTATCAAAAAAAATCAGCGACAATGCGATAGCCAGTATCGATATCCATAGCCAGGAAAATTGCGATCGTCTTTTTCGCACTCAAAAGCTTCTAAATCGTCGCTATCGATTGAAAAATCGACTCCCCAAAGGTCTAACGGTTTGGGTAATCGATTCAAAATCGTTTTTAGTTTGGAGATAGTTGCATCGGAATTATCGCCATTGCCGCGCAACAATAAAAATTGGGGTACGTTTAAAGATACCGAAGAACGTTTAAACTCAACCCCTAAAGCCATTAACGTTCTCAATTGAGCATGACTTTCGTAAGTCATAGCAATTAATATCGGAACTTTTGAGATTTCTTGAATTTGAGCGGCTAAACGATCGGCTTGCTTGGATTTTTGATAGCCATAATTAGTTACCACCGTCATCCCTCCTAACAATCCCATCACTAGTACAAAGATAACAATTGGTTTTCCAGTTGCTTTGAGTAAAGAAGAAAATAAATTCTGTTTTTCTTGTTGCCAGTGAACTGCCAAAGCTGCTCCGACAATCGCGATCGCGGCAGGAAAATAAACAAAATGATAGCGAGCGGCTTTTGATAAATCCTTGCCATATCCGTAGATAATTGCTAGAAAAATCGCGATCGCACTTAATAAAAAACCGCCTAATATTAATAGAGATAAACGAGAAGATGGGGTAGCTATTTGTATTTTTATGCCCCGAAAAATAGCAGGTAATAATCTTGATAAAACTAACAGCGCGATCGCCCCAGAAACAACCGTAACAACAAACGGAGTCCCTTCAACGGGCAATAAAAAAATCATCGTAATCCACCAAGCAAACAAGCGAGGGATTGGTTCCCACAAATCGCTTAATTGAAAGCTTGTCTGTATCCAATCCGTTAATTCGTTGTCAGATACATTTCTCGCTACAGGAAGCCAGACTAAAGCCCCTACAAGCGTTCCTAAGCCCACTGCATAGATTCGCCAACGTCCTTTGGAAGACAAGGAGGACAAGGGAAACAAGGAAGACAAGGAGGAATTTTTACTTCCGACCTCTGTAAAAGATTGCGGTTGTTTGTCCTTACGATTACCTTTTGAATGATTTATGAAATCATTCAAACAAAACCCTGCAATAACTAAACCTTCTGCACCTAATACGAGAGAAAATAGGTAATGCGTGGCGACTCCTAAACTATTAATGATAATCCAGACACAGACGAGCCAAATAGGAATTATAGTTCGACGATTTTGATGAATTGTTGCCGCAACCAAACAAGACAAAGAGGCAATAATCCAAAGAATTGATAAAGTATAATGGCGAGCTTCTTGGGCTAGATAAATACCGTAAGGAGAAACCGCCATTAAAGCGGCTGCAATCTGAGCGACAACTTGGGAACGAAAAGCTAACCTGCATAAACCAAAGATAGCTGGAATCGCCATGACTCCGAATAATGCACTTAGCGATCGCGCTACCCATAAAGCATCAATTTCGTCTCCCCAAGCCCAAAGTTTTAACCAAAAATGCCCTAAAACGAAGTAGAGAGGCGGATGGTTACTTTCCGTCACCAGACGATGAATGACATCGCCGGGGTTAATTGTCGGATCGAGTTTTAATGGAGATAAAAGCGTATCGATCGCGATCGCTCGATCTAAAGGGATGCCTGAAAAACCATGACCCAAACTGAAACCGAGGGTAGAAATTTCTATACTCGAAGGAGATTTAGCTCCTAAATTAGCAAAGCGAAGACCAAGACCAACACTCGTCCAAACAAGTAACAAAAGTCCGTCAAACCAGATATTTTTGTTGTTTTGGCGATCGCTCATTATCTAATTTTCTCGAATTGCCAATTTTACTATACGAGGATTTTGAGCCACTCCGCCGTGCGCGAAAACGGCGGATTCAGGCTGGGAGTCAAAGTTAACTTTTAGCCCGAATTGGCTTATCTGGTTAACTGTTCCTAGCTT
>JALOOL010000289.1 GCA_025454425.1 Hydrococcus sp. Prado102
AAATTAGAAACGTTACCCGCACCATAAACTGAAGTGCGGATGCGAAATTGCGACCCCATTTGAAGTAAAGCAGCAGCCGTTGTTAACAGTTTGACATTAGAAGCAGGAAGAAAATATTTTTGGGAATCCAACGAATAAAGTGTTTCTTGAGAATCGAGCTTTTGAATTAGAATACCCCAACGCGATCGCCTAAATTTGGAACGATTAATAATGTTGTTTATTGCCGTCTTTAAATTGCTAGGACAAGCAGCTTCATCAATCTTGTTTTTGGAAGTATTTTGAACTGACTCGGCTAAAGTTTTAATCGGATAAGCTTGAAGCCATAAAAATAAACTTATTGGCAAAATAGAATACCTCAATCTAAAAATATTATAGAATCCTTTGATAGTATTGAATCTCAAATTATCTCTATACAAACTTATATTTAATCTCATAAACTCTTTGTATCTCTGCGGATCTCTGTGCCTTTGTGGTTAATTAAAACAAACCTTAGTATTAATTATTAAATAATAGATGTTCCAACCTACAACAAAACAGAAGTAGACTAGAAAAATAAGAGGTAGGGAGTCACTTAAAAATTATGAGTTATGATTTCGATCTATTCGTCATAGGCGGCGGATCTGGAGGAATTGCCAGCGCCAGACGCGCTGCCGAATATGGGGCAAAAGTTGGTATTGCAGAAAACGATCGCCTGGGGGGAACCTGCGTCAATCGCGGTTGTATCCCCAAAAAATTAATGGTCTATGCTTCTCATTTCCCCTATCAATTTAAAGAAGCGCAAGGATTTGGTTGGAGTCCGGTCGAGAGTAGCTTCGACTGGACAAAAATGATTGGTGCGGTTAACAACGAATTGGATCGCCTCAATGGAATTTATCAGCGGATGTTAGACAATTCCAAGGTACAACTATTCAGGGCATATGCAACATTGCTCGATCCTCATACGATTGAAATTGGCGATACAAAAGTAACGGCAGATAAGATATTAATTGCGGTTGGCGGTCATCCCATAAAACCCGATGTTCCAGGAATCGAACATACTATCGTCTCGGACGATATGTTTAACCTCAAAGAACAACCGAAACGAATCGTCATTATTGGCGGCGGTTATATTGGCGTAGAATTTGCTTGTATTATGAATGGTTTGGGTTCCGAGGTAACGCAAATTATTCGTCGAGAAAAGATTTTGCGGGGATTTGACGAAGATATTCGCACTTCGATACAAGAAGCGATGGAGAAGCATGGTATCCGCGTTGTAACTAATAGTAAGCTTAAAGCCATTGAAAAGATATCGGATGGCTTAAACGTCCATTTAGAAGGCGGCGATACGCCTGAAATAGTCGTTGCCGATGCAGTGGGATTAGCAGCGACGGGACGCATCCCGAATATTGCTAAGTTGGGTTTGGAAAATGCTGGCGTAGAAGTTGTTCGAGGCGCGATCGCAGTTAACGAATACAGTCAAACGTCTTGTGAAAATATTTATGCAGTTGGCGACTGTACGGATCGCATCAATTTAACTCCCGTCGCTATCAATGAAGGTCGCGCTTTTTCCGATACGCATTTTGGTGGAAAATCGCGCCTGATGAGCTACGAAAATGTACCTTCAGCCGTCTTTAGTACCCCAGAAGCAGCGACAGTAGGATTAACTGAAGCAGAAGCAAAAGAAAAATATGGCGAAGATGGGATTAAAATTTATCGTGCTAAATTCCGCCCTACTTATCATACTCTAAGCGGACAAGATGAAAAAACGCTGATGAAATTAGTCGTCGATCGCAATACCGATAAAGTCTTGGGTGCGCACATGGTCGGCGAAAGTGCGGCTGAAATTATTCAAGGCGTTGCGATCGCTATTAAAATGGGAGCAACAAAATCTGATTTTGATGCGACCGTTGCTATTCATCCTACCGCCGCCGAAGAATTTGTAACGATGAGATAGCCAATTATTTACTTCCAACTTCATAAAAAAATCCCCCACCCGAAGGCAGGGGATTTTTTAATTACTTAGTTGAAGGCATGAAGGCAATAGTTAGCCAAACTTACCAGCAGTCGAAGCAATTACGAAAGCTGCGTAAGTAAAGACATAGCCAATTGTAAAGTGGGCTAAACCAACTAAACGACCTTGAACGATTGACATTGCAACGGGCTTGTCCTTCCAACGAACTAGGTTCGCTAAAGGAGTGCGTTCGTGCGCCCAAACTAGGGTTTCGATCAACTCTTGCCAGTAACCTCTCCAAGAGATGAGGAACATGAAACCAGTTGCCCAAACGAGGTGTCCGAAGAGGAACATCCAAGCCCAAACAGATAGGTTGTTCACGCCGTAAGGATTGTAACCGTTAATTAGCTGAGCAGAGTTTGCCCAGAGATAATCGCGGAACCAACCCATCAGGTAGGTAGAGTTTTCGTTGAACTGAGCTACGTTACCTTGCCAGACGCACAGGTGCTTCCAGTGCCAGTAAAAAGTTACCCAGCCCAGTGTATTGAGCGTCCAGAACAACGCCAGGTAGAAAGAGTCCCAAGCGGAGATATCGCAAGTACCGCCACGACCGGGGCCGTCACAAGGGAAGGAATAACCAAAGTCCTTCTTGTCGGGCATTAGCTTAGAACCGCGAGCATCCAACGCGCCTTTAACTAAGATCAAGGTGGTGGTGTGCAGTGCTAGCGCGATCGCGTGGTGTACTAGGAAGTCGCCAGGGCCGATGGTCAAGAACAGAGAGTTAGTTCCGCTGTTTATCGCATCTAACCAACCAGGAAGCCAAACATTACCGTAATTCGGGTAAGCCGTGTAAGCTACGCTATCTGGATTAGAGAGTAGTACGTCAAAGCCGTAGAGAGCTTTACCATGAGAGGCTTGAATCCACTGAGCAAAAACAGGCTCGATGAGAATTTGCTTTTCAGGAGTTCCAAAAGCAACTACTACGTCGTTGTGAACGTACAGACCCAGCGTATGGAAGCCGAGGAATAAAGATACCCAGCTTAGATGCGAAATAATCGCTTCTTTGTGATCCAGTACCCGTGCCAACACGTTGTTTTTATTAGCTTCTGGATCGTAATCGCGTACCCAGAAGATAGCACCGTGAGCAAACGCACCCGTCATCAGGAATCCAGCGATGTACTGGTGATGGGTATAAAGCGCTGCTTGGGTCGTGAAGTCCTTAGCCATAAAAGCATAAGGAGGCAAAGAGTACATATGCTGGGCTACTAGAGAAGTAACAACTCCTAGAGCGGCCAGGTGAAAACCTAATTGGAAGTGTAGCGAATTGTTATAGGTATCATAAATTCCTTTATGACCTTCGCCTAACTTTCCGGCTGGGGGTTTGTGAGCGTTGAGGATCTCTTTGATGCTATGACCGATACCCCAGTTGGTTCGGTACATATGTCCGGCAATGATAAAGATAACCGCGATCGCCAAATGGTGATGCGCCATATCTGTCAGCCACAGCGATTCTGTCTGGGGATGGAATCCACCCAAGAAAGTTAAAATCGCCGTTCCTGCACCCTCAGAAGTCCCGAATACATGGCTAGCAGTATCTGGATCTTGAGCGTAAACTCCCCAGTTTCCCGTGAAGAAAGGCAGTAGCCCTGCGGGGTGAGGCGGCGTAGACAGGAAGTTCCCCCAACCAACGTGCTGTCCTCTCGATTCGGGGATGGCAACGTGTACCAAGTGACCCGTCCAAGCCAGAGAACTAACGCCAAACAGACCTGCTAAGTGGTGGTTTAGGCGAGACTCGGCATTTTTAAACCAAGAAAGACTCGGACGAAACTTGGGTTGTAAGTGCAGCCAACCAGCAAACAAGAATAAAGCAGACAGGAGCAACAAGAAGATCGCTCCTTGGTAAAGGTCGGCATTCGTTCTTTGTCCTATGGTGTAGAACCAATGGTAAACACCAGAGTAAGAGATATCGACTGGGTAAGAAGCACCGCCTTGAGTGAACGCATCGACGGCAGCTTTACCAAACTGAGGGTCCCAAATCGCATGAGCAATGGGACGGACATTTAAGGGATCTTTAATCCACTGCTCGAAATTGCCTTGCCAAGCTACGTGGAAGATGGTGCCGGAAGTCCACAGGAAGATGATAGCGATGTGACCGAAGTGAGAGGCAAAAATCTTTTGGTAAAGATTTTCCTCTGTCATGCCATCATGGCTTTCAAAATCGTGGGCTGTGGCGATTCCGTACCAGATTCGACGAGTGGTAGGATCTTGGGCGAGATCCTGGCTAAATTTTGGAAATTTAGTTGCCATAGCTTTTTAGGAAATTCTCCTCTCTAAATCAATGAGGCTATTGCAGAATTGCTGCTCATTTCCTGTTTTAGTTATCTACTTTAACCGAAGTTGTAGTAGATGGAAAGTTAAAAACGGTTTCAAAAATGGGTATTCCCCTCTATTTTACCGTTTTGATTAAAACGCTTAGTTAGACTGGTTAAGCTGTCAATCGCTGTCTGTGATTATTTAAATCGCGACAGGATTGACAAGCTTAACACGGATTTGAATGAACTCTTCTTAGAAAGAAAGAGTTCTGGCGTGGAAGAATGCCCAGGTTGTGACAATTCCTCCCAACAAGTAGTGAGCTACTCCTACCGCACGACCCTGAATAATACTCAAAGCGCGAGGCTGAATCGATGGAGCTACTTTGAGCTTGTTATGCGCCCAAACAATCGACTCGATCAGTTCTTGCCAGTAGCCGCGACCGCTGAATAGGAACATCAAGCTAAAGGCAAAGACAAAGTGACCTGCTAGGAACATGATTCCGTAAGCCGAAAGGGCTGAGCCATAAGAGTTAATTACCTGAGCCGCTTGCGCCCACAGGAAATCGCGCAACCAGCCGTTAATAGTAATCGAACTTTGTGCCCAGTTGCCTAAAGTAACGTGAGTTACCGTGCCGTCTGGCGCAACCGTTCCCCAAACATCAGATTGCATCTTCCAGCTAAAGTGGAAAATAACGATTGATAGGGAATTATACATCCAGAACAAGCCTAAGAAGACGTGATCCCAACCCGATACTTGGCAGGTGCCACCGCGACCGGGCCCGTCGCAAGGGAAGCGGAAGCCTAGCTCGGATTTGTCTGGAATCAGACGCGAGCTACGGGCATACAGCACGCCTTTTAGCAGGATCAAAACGGTAACGTGGATGGTGAAGGCATGAATGTGGTGTACCAAGAAATCAGCCGTACCGAGTGCAATGGGCATCATTGCTACTTTGCCGCCTACAGCTACTACATCGCCGCCAAACGCATAACTAGCTGTCGCTAAAGCGTTGGGAGCGGTATTGCCAGGAGCCAGAGTATGAATATTCTGTACCCACTGAGCAAAGATAGGCTGTAGCTGAATTCCGGTATCCGAGAACATATCTTGAGGACGACCGAACGCCCGCATCGTATCGTTGTGGACGTAAAGACCGAAGCTGTGGAAGCCCAAGAAGATACATACCCAGTTTAGATGAGAAATGATAGCATCCCGATGGCGGATAACGCGATCTAATAGGTTGTTAACATTTTTAGCTGGGTCGTAATCCCGCACCATAAAGATTGCGCCATGAGCGCCTGCTCCCACAATTAAGAAGCCGCCAATCCAAACGTGATGAGTGAAACAAGCTAACTGAGTAGCATAGTCGATCGCCATATAAGGATAAGGAGGCATCGCGTACATGTGGTGAGCCACAATGATGCTCAGAGATCCGTACAGAGCTAAGTTAATTGCTAGCTGAGCGTGCCAAGAAGTTGTCAGGATTTCGTAAAGACCTTTGTGACCTTCTCCAGTGAAAGGGCCTTTGTGGTTCTCTAGGATTTCCTTCATGCTATGACCGATACCCCAGTTGGTTCGGTACATATGTCCGGCAATGATGAACAGCACGGCAAGTGCCAAGTGATGATGTGCCGTATCCGTCAGCCACAAGCTACCCGTTACTGGATTTAAACCGCCCTTAAAGGTTAGGAAATCTGAATAGGCTCCCCAGTTTAAGGTGAAAAACGGTTTGATTCCTTGAGCGAAGCTTGGGTAAATGTCAGTCATCAAGCTTGGGTTTAAAATCCATTCGTGAGGCAGAGGAATGTCTGCCACTGATTGGATAGCTCTACCGCCAACCGTCAAAGGTTTACCAGCGTCGATCGCGTCTAGACATGCAGTAATAGGCAGTGAGACGTGAATCTGTTGTCCGGCATAACCCAAGCATCCTAAACCTAACAAACCTGCTAGGTGGTGGTTCATCATCGATTCGACATTCTGAAACCACTCTAGTTTGGGCGCTCTGACATGATAGTGGAACCAACCGGCAAACAGCATCAAAGCAGCCATTACTAAGCCTCCTATCGCCGTGCAATATAGCTGATAGGAGTTAGTGATACCGTTGGCACGCCACCAGTAGAACAAACCAGAAGTAATCTGGATACCGCTAAAACCGCCGCCGACATCAGCGTTTAAAATGCCTTGACCGACAATCGGCCAAACCACTTGAGCGCTTGGCTTGATGTTGGTGGGATCGGTCAACCAAGCTTCAAAGTTAGAAAATTTAGCGCCATGAAAATACATGCCGCTCAGCCAGACAAAAATTACGGCTAAGTGACCGAAGTGAGCGCTGAAGATTTTCCGCGAAATATCTTCGAGATCGCTGGTCTGACTATCGAAATCGTGGGCATTGGCGTGAAGATTCCAAATCCAGGTTGTGGTTTTGGGACCTCTTGCCAGAGTACGATCGAAGTGACCTGGCTTGCCCCACTTCTCAAATGAAGTAGGAACCGGATTGTTATCAACTGTAACTCTGACTTTCGCCTCTTTCTCTGGAGGACTAATTGTCATGAGGGTTCTCCTCTCTCGACAATGGACTTTAAAGGTTTTCTATTGATGATTCGTCTAATAGAAGAAAAGCAAAAATGGGCTTTTTTAGCTTTTCATTTTTTTTGCTCAATGTGCCTGAGTTTGATAACTTCTAGACAAAAAATAAAGCATCAATAGATGATGATAAATCTTTCTTCTGTTAGGTGTCGGGTATGCTTAACAATAATTAAAATTCCCTCAACTCTAGATATTATCGAGGTTATTAGCAAAACTAATCGAATAAAAGTCAAGGCAAAGCAGCGTTTTCGTTACAAAAAGCAATGAATTACTTCATTTTTCATTCACCTTTTCAAAATCCAAACAAACATAGAGTTTCGAATTCAGCTATATTGCCATAGGGATAGCTATTAAGACGATTGCCTAAAATAAATAGGTAAAATAGTCAACTAGGAGGGGTTAGTATGCTGACTTTTAAATATCGATTTTTATCTATAAAATTGATTTGTTTTTGGATATTATTAGCCATCTTGAGTTTTGGTATGATAAGTTGTAGCGATCGCATCGAAGTCGCTCCCTTATCAAGTTCAGAACAGCCTTCAATCCCGATAAATGCGGGAAAACTTCTAGAAGTAGCGCCTGGGGCAGTTGTCCAACAGCTAAATCAAAGCTTAGATCGCTACCAGCCCCAAGTTACGATCCTCAATCCTCAAGCCGAGCAACTATTTAAAGACACAACGGTTTCTGTGAATCTTCAAGTTCAAGATTTACCAATATTTAAAGATGACGAACTACAAATGGGGCCGCATCTTAAATTAATTTTAGATAACGAACCCGCTCAAGAAATCTATAACATCGACCAACCCGTTATTTTAGAAAATCTTGCCCCAGGAAGCCATACGCTAAGAGTTTTTGCTTCTCGTCCGTGGCACGAAAGTTTCAAAAACGAAGGTGCATACGCACAAACGACGTTTCATGTCTTGACAAAAACAGGAAGTAATACGCCCGACCCTTCTCTTCCTTTGTTAACCTATAGTTATCCTCAAGGGGAATATGGAGCCGAACCAATCCTGCTCGATTTTTACTTAACTAATGCTCCTTTACACGTTGCAGCTAAAGAAAATGCAGCAATAGCCGACTGGCGAATTCGAGCGACAGTTAACGGTCAAAGCTTCGTCCTCGATAACTGGCAACCCGTTTATTTAACTGGTTTTGAGAAAGGTAAGAACTGGATACAGTTAGAATTTCTCGACGGAAATGGCGATCGCATCGATAACGTATTTA
>JALOOL010000290.1 GCA_025454425.1 Hydrococcus sp. Prado102
GCAAACCCCTCAGTCGCCAACCTTCAGACAAGAAGATTTACCCCCCAGAACCTATACTCCTCCCGGTTATCAAGAACGAGACTCAAAAGTCTTTAGAACTTACCAACTCGATGTTGGAGACGGGATCAGCGTTATCGTACAAGACTTCCCAGAGTTCAGTTTTTCGGGGGTCATCGGTTCCGATGGTAACGTTTTAGCTCCAATTCTCGGTAAAGTTCCTCTCGTCGGACTGACAATACAAGAGGTAGAAACTAAAATTGCTTACGAACTCGGTCGTCGCTTTCTTAGAGAAGAACCCCAAGTAATCGCTTCACTCGCATCACCGCGCCCAGTTCAGCTTACGCTGTTAGGCGAAGTAGGAAGACCGGGTTTTTATACCCTTCCGTCAGGAACGTCGATTGTATCGATTTTACTTTCTGCTGGAGGTGCAACGCCAAAAGCCGATTTGCGATCGATAATCGTTCGCCGTCCCTTACTCGACGGGACAATTTTGGAGGAAAAGGTTGACTTGTATACTCCCTTACTCAAAGGACAAAAAGTTCCAGAGGTTCTTCTTCAAGGAGGCGATACAGTAATTGTCTCAAGAATGGAATTCGGTCAAGAACAAGGCTACGATCGCGGTTTAATCGCTCGCACCAACTTAGTTCAACCAACGATTACCGTTCGCCTCCTAGCGCCAAATGCTGCTGCTTCGGGAATCACCCTGCGCAATATCACCGTTCCGACTAACAGCACCTTTCTCGATGTCGTAGCCAATCTTCCCAGTACCGATACTCTAAGAGTTAACTTTGATGAAGTTGCCTTGCTGCGTTTCGACCCAGAAAAAGGTAGAGTAGTTAGCCAAGAGCTAAATCCCCTCGGAGCCGTCCAAGGCGATCTCGCGCAAAATGTTCCCTTGCAAGATCAAGATGTCATTGTCGTCAGCAGGACTTTACTCGGAGACATCTTAGCGATTTTCCGTACCGTAACTCAGCCCGTTCGAGATGTGTTTGGCTTCTCTAACTTTATTTTGAACATACCAGACGAATTTGAAAGATTGGGAACTGGAGGAGGAGGAAGAGGAAGAGGTGGATTTGGATTTTAACTTAACAAGCAAACGTTCGCGCTCGCCCTAAAACAACATGCTTAAAAAATTGTCTCATTTTCTTCTGAAAACAACCGTTAAAATATAGGCATTCGTAAGATTAATTGATTAGCTATGGCTGCGACTCCACCTATTGTCAAGCGCTACTTTATTGCTTTTAGACAATACAACTGGCTGGGATTTTTACTTTTTCTTTTAGCTGTAGGCATTTCGGGCGTTGTTGCCATTCAACCCCCGCCCCCACCACCTCGCCCTACCTATAGATCGGTCGGGCAATTAGCCTATCGCACGCCACCACCTGCTTTTACTAGTACGGGAAACCAGCTTCAGCAACGCGGTCGAGAGATTAGCCGCGAGGCGCTACTTTCTCCTAGAGTGCTTCAGCGAGTTGCCGAGAAGCTAGGATTAAATGCCGAGCAAATTCTAGAGATTCGCGACAAACGTCTTAAAATCACGCTTCCTGGTGAAGTAGTAGAGAAAGAAGATGACAAGTCAACAGAAACGCAAGCGCAAGTTATAACCCTCGAATACATCGACCCCGAATCGCCAACTCGCGCTAATCTAGTCATGGAAGCGTTCATGCAGGAAATGGTCGATTACAGCCGTTGGCTGAATACGTCTCAACTGCGAGGAAGAATTCAAGCGCTCTCGCTGCGATTGTCTCAGGTGCAAGGCGATCTGACTAGAGCAGAAGAAAAATTTTATCGCTACATCAGCAGACAAGGCTCGGATTTGTTAGCCGTTCAAGATGGCAGTTTATTTAGCGGCATTACCAGTTCTCAGCAAAGACAACGGGATCTTAAACTCTCTTTAGATGAAATCGACGGTCAAATAGGAAGTTTGTCCAAACAATTAGGATTAACGCCAGACCAAGCTTATACGTCGGCTGCTTTGAGTGCCGATCCGATTGTGGCAAATATGCGAGCCAGAATATTACAAAACGAGCTTGAGTTGGAGCGTCTAGGACAAGATTTACGACCGGAACACCCAACAATTCTAAAATTACAAAAAGATCAAAAGGTTAACGAAACTCTCTTACAGCAACGCGCCAAAGAGTTGATCGGTCGCGATGGAATTTTGGCTCCCTTACCAAGCCAAATTCGCCAAGAAAGCAACCTCGATCCAGCCAGACAGCAACTGGCAAACCAACTCGTCGCCTTGCAAACTCAACGCGAAGGCTTGCTCAAACAATTCTCTTCGATTGTCAAGACCGAGCAAGAATTACGCCAGCAGTACGAGCAATTCCCCGACAAGCAATTGCAGCAAGCTCGATTGGTACAAGCAGTTGAGTTTCAAAGAGTCATTTATCAAAATATTTTGACTGCCCTCGTCGATGCTCAATCGGCTGAAGCAGAAACTACGAGCAGTTTAGCAGTTTCTCAAGAACCAATCGTTCCTCCTGCGGCTCCTTACAGACCGCCAGTAATCAACCGCCTGCTCATTATTGGTGCGGGTGCGGGGATTGGAATCGTCGTTGGGGCTGGGGTGATCTTCTTACTGGCAATGGTAGACGATCGCCTACATACACCTCAAGAATTGCGCGATACGCTCACCAGTAAAGAAGTTATTCTACTCGGTCAACTGCCCTTGATTCCTTACGAAGAAACAGGCGAGCAGATTCGTCCAATTTTACTCGATGCCGAGTCTCCCTATTTACCTTATTACGAGCGCTTCAGAAGTAATATTCGCCGTCTAGCATCGGAGGCTTGTAAGGTCATTCTAGTGACGAGTATTTCGAGTGAAGAAGGCAAAACGCTCACGGCTTATAACTTAGCGATCGCCTCAGCACAAGCAGGCAAGCGGACGCTTTTGGTAGAAGGAGATTTACGAAGTCGTTCTAAGGCTGGCATACTAGGAATCTCAGTCGATCCAGATTCGACGATCGAACCGTTGCGCTATTATGCCAACCGCAGCGAAGCGATTAATTTAGTCCCCGCGATCGAAAACTTATACATTCTACCGAGTCCCGGCCCTCAAAGACAGGCAGCCGCTATTATCGAATCGAGCGAACTACAATTACTGATCAAAGATGCCAGAGGTCGTTTTGATATGGTCATCGTCGATACGCCTTCTCTATCTCGCTGTAACGACGCTCTCCTGCTCGAACCGCTTACAGATGGATTAATCCTCGTCACGCGACCCGGAACGACCCGTTCTAGTTTGTTAAACGAAGCGATCGATCAATTTGCCGAAGCAGAAGTGGCTATCTTAGGGGCTGTCATTAACGCCGTTGAGGGATTGACTCCTACGTTAACCATTCCAGCAGAGACGAGCGAGTCTGGCGAAGGAGGTTCTACTCAGGAGGGAGCTAGGGTAGAAGTTAAATAAGAATAAAATAAACTTCTTGCTCTTATTCGCTTAACGGCTTATTAAGCCAAGTAAAGCGAAAAGTGGCTCCTTCGCCCAAACGCGATTCAACAGTTATCGCGCCGCCTTCGGTTTCGATAATTTTCTTGACGATTGATAAACCGATTCCAGTGCTTTCTTGAGTGTCGCGTTCTTTGAGCGTTTGGAAGATGCCGAAGATGCGATCGCGATCTTCTGGTGCAATACCGATTCCGTTATCGGCGACAGAGAATTCGTAGTATTGTCCTTTTTGGATAGCAGATATTTCGATGCGTCCGTCAGGGCGATTTCCTGCGGAAGCGCTACGCGGATCGCAATATTTAATCGCATTGCTAATGAGATTGGAAAATACTTGAGATAAAAGCAGGCGCTTAGTAACAATAGTGGGCATCTGTGGCGCTACAGAAATCGTAAAGCTTGGTGGAGGCGCGAGGGAATCGAGGATTTCAGAGATTAACTCGCCTACGTTTACCGTTTCGGATGGGACTTCGGTACGACCGATCCTCGAATAGGTAAGCAATCCGTTAATCAGGGCTTCCATGCGAGCGACTCGCTGCTGTAAAAGCTCCAAATTGCGCTGGTTTTCTGCGTCTAGTTGCCCATCTAGGTCGTCATAGAGCCATTGGGAAAGATTGGCGATCGCCCTCAGAGGTGCTTTGAGGTCGTGAGAAACCGTATGGGTAAAGCGATCCAGTTCTTGATTGCGTTCGGCTAACTGAGCGGTAGTTTGCTCTAGAGTTGCGTTCAATTGTCTTAGTTCAGAGGCTTGTTGTTGTAGCTGAATTTCGGCTTGCTTGAGGTCGTCAATATTGGTATTCGTGCCAAACCAGTACCGGATGCCTCCGCGATCGTCTTTAATGGGTATGGCGCGAGAAAGAAACCATCGATATATCCCATCCCTGCCTCGTAGGGGAAAGGTATCTTCCCATAACTCGCCCGTTTCAAAACAGTGGCGAATATACTCGACCACCCGTTCGATATGTTCGGGGTGATGTACCTTCTGCCATCCCCATCCCTGCATCTCCTCTAATGTTGTACCCGTGTATTCGTACCAACGTTGGTTGTACCAGAAAATCCAGCCGCTTTCGTCTGCTATCCACGCCAACTGTGACATATTATCCGCAAGCGTGCGCAAACGCTCTTTGCTTTCTTGCAGGTCTTGTTCGACCCTCTTGCGATCGCTGATGTCGATCGCCGCCAGAATTGCGTAGATAGGACGCGGAGAGTCACTTTCACGCTCGAAAAAAACTTGTTTGCGAACGCTTAGCCATCTCACTTCGCCGTTTGGCCAAACCACACGATGGTCGCGGGCGAACCAACCTGTACCTGCTGGATCGAGTACTTGCTCGATTATGCGAGCCAGTTGTTCGCGTTCTTCTGGGTGAAAGGTTGCGTGAATGCGCGATCGCGGTACGATTAATTCCGAAGGAGGCAATCCGTATAAAGCAGCAGCTTGCGGCGAAAGTTCTACGGTATTCGATGCGTAATCGAATTTGGCAATAGCAAATCCCGCAACTTGCATACTCAATTGCAAGCGTTCCTCGGATTCGAGCAAGCGTTGTTCGGTACGTTGGCGATCGCTAATATCGAGAATTATCCCAATCATTCTAACTGGCTCTCCCGTCTCGTCATATAGTGCCCGACCTTTTCCCAGGAGCCAGCGAACGTTTCCATCTGGGCGAACTATGCGATACTCGGCTTGGTAATCTGTTCGGGTTGCTTGTGCCTCACTTAGCGCTTGCTCGACGCGCTCGATGTCTTCGGGATGGACGCGATCGCGCCAGGTTTGATAGCTGCTTTGAGCTTCATCTGGCTTCAATCCCAGCAAATAGAAATGGTTATCGTTCCATAAGACTTCATTAGTCTTGGGGTTCCAGTCCCAACTACCAAGATTGCTCAGATCTAAGGCAAGTCGGTGCTGTTCCTCACTTAAGCGCAGTGCTTCTTCTACTCTTTGGCGAGCGCTAATATCGGTAAGAGTCCCAATATAGCCAATAATTTGCTCGTGTTCGTCAATTTCAGGCATTGCTTGTCCGATAACCCAGCGTACTGTCCCATCGGCGTGTAAATAGCGATATTCCGAGCGAAATAGCAATCGATTTTCTACTGCTTGCTGCCATTCGCTTAGAACTCGCTCTTGGTCGTCTGGGTGAATAGCGCTGACCCAATTCATGCCGTGTGATTGTTCTGGAGCAAGTCCCGTAATTTCACAGGTACGATCGTTGACGTAAATGCAACTCCCATCGCGATCGCTCCTAAATATACCAACAGGAGAAAGTTTAGCGAGCGACGCTATGCGTCGCTCGCTAATTTTTAGTAAATTTTCGGCATGGATGCGATCGCTAATGTCTCGCCCTTCTGGAATCAGCAGCACTACTTGCCCCAGATCGTCAAAAACGGGTTTGATGGAAAAATCAATCGTTATGATGCGATCGTTCGCCCCCAACACTTCCACCTCGTAGCGAACAAACTCGCCTCGTGCCGCCCTCTGAATTGCCTCTCTTAACTGCTCTTGCTTGGGACTTGGAATTTTGGATTTTGGATTTTGGATTTTGGATTGATTATCCCTTGTTTCCTCGTCCTCCGAAGGAGGGCAGCAGGTTCCTTGCGCCCCTACATCTGTACCGGATTTTGGTCGATCGCCCCAACTTCCGACTTCATTTTTCCACCACCGCGCTTCCCAAAAGGGACGACCGATTGCGTCAGATCGCTGGAGTCCCCCAAAATCCAGTGCTGTTTGATTGGCTTCAATGAGCGTACCATCGAGTTGCATTAAGCCAATAAACTGAAACGTTGTATTAAAGATGGCGCGATAGCGTTGCTCGCTCTGACGCAGAGCTTCTTGTGCGCGTTCGCGCTCTGTTTCTAAAAGCTTGCGATCGCTGATATCGCGATTGACTTCTAGAAAGCCGATTGGTTTCCCTCCCTCGTCGCGCACGATAACTTGACGGCTTTCGACAACTATCTGCGTTCCGTCTTTGCGAGTATGAATTAGTTCGCCTTCCCAGTGACCTTGCTCGGTGAGAATTGCGTCGAGATCTTCGCGCGGCTGGGGAAATTGGGTTTGTAATAATGTATGGGTGATTTTTCCAGTTGCTTCTTCTTTTGTCTGGCCATACATTTCCTCTGCGCCCCGATTCCAAGTTGCGATCGCACTATCGGCATCGCTCGCTATTATTGCTTCTGAGGTTAATTCTATTAATCTCGCTTGTTGCTCTAGCGCTTTTTCGGTTAGCTTTCGCTCGGTTACGTCTCGCCAGGAGGCAACAAACCCATCTCCTAATTTGCTAGCGCGAATGTCGAAGAACCTTGCCAAAGCTTGACCGTTAAACTCGTCCGAGTAAAGACAAAAGTCTTTTGCTAGCGGTGTGCCCGTTTCTACTACCCGACAATATTCATCAAATAACCCAGTTTCTCGGTGGGCGGGCAGCAATTCGCAAAGCCTCTTGCCGACTTGTTGTTCTTGCGTCATTCGGTTGGCTTCGCAGGCTGCCCGATTGACATACTCAACGCGAAAATCTACGATTCGACCAGAATAATCCCTCACCGCCGAGTAAATACCAAAACAGTCCATCAGGTTTTCAACCGAGGTGCGGAACCGTTCCTCGCTCTTTTGTAGTTTTTGGCGCAGGTAATTCGCCTCCCAAGCGCTAAATACAGCTTGTTGCAAGGCTTCGCGATTTGTTTCCTCTTTAACTAAGTAATCTTGGATGCCGCTTTTGATTGCTTGCACGGCAATCCGCTCGTTTCCTTGCCCCGTTAACATGACAACAGCGGGCGTGCTTCCGTTTGCTTGGGCTTTCAATTCGGTGAAAAATTCTAGACCGTCGAAGTCTGGAAGCAAAAAATCTAATAAAATTACATCTGGATTTTGTCGGCGACACAATTGTAGCCCTTGTTCTCCTGACTCTGCTTCCACAATTGCATATTGGCGAGCGCTTGCCTCAAGCAAATACCGTCGATAAGTTGTGCGGTCTGTGGCATTATCGTCAACAATTAAAATTGTTAAGGAGTGGTTTGGAGCGATCATGGTTAATCAGAAGTTAGTTACTAGATTTGAGAACAATGCCGGTCTTATTCCAGAGTCTGCAAGCAATGCTGTTTTAAGAAGCCTTGACTAAGTATCTCCCTAGCTTATTTCATACATGGCTCGTTCTTAATTTACTGAACTATTATTTAGCTTTCGTTATCGCTAAACTGCACGAGCTACTTAATAACGCACTCGCGGATCGAGCAACCCGTAGCTGAGATCGGCAATTAAATTAAAAATAACAATTAAAATAGCATAGATAAACGCGATCGCCATGACAACTGGAGTATCGCTGCGATAGATAGATTCTACCAGCAAGGCTCCGATTCCGGGAACGCGAAAGACTTGTTCCGTGACTAAAGCGCCAGTAAAAATCGCAGGAACGTCCAAAGCTACTAGGGTAACGACGGGAATCATCGCATTGCGTAAAATATGGTTTTTGAGGACGGCAAAACCGCTCAATCCTTTTGCATAAGCAGTGCGGACGTATTCTTGAACGAGTTCTTCTAAAATTGAAGAACGGACAAA
>JALOOL010000291.1 GCA_025454425.1 Hydrococcus sp. Prado102
GAAAATTGTTACGTTTTTACCTAATTTAACGTTGTTACTTACTGCCATTATTTATCTGTTTTGTACTTGCTAAAGAGGGAATCGAATAAATATTGTCGCCAAACTTTTCAACTGTCTTCCATACTGCATCTTCTAAGTAAGTACACTCATTAGCTTGCCAGGGATAATCTTGGCGCTCGATGTTGTGCATCGCGATCTCAAACGAGCAAATTTCTCTGAGATTTTCTAGTAGAGTTTCGCTACGGCGATCGGAAAACCAAGTTGTCAGGGTATACGATCCCATGTAGGCTCTAAATTTCGGTATTTCGCAGCGAAGAATAAATGTTCCTGGCTCTTTACAATAAGCAGCGTGAGAATCGAAAGACCAAAAAATACAAATAGGCTGCTGTAGGCTATCTACCACCTGAAAGGAGAATCGCAAACCTTCATTAGGTTGCATAATACACAAGGCAAACTCAAAACTAATTGGTTTTCCCCATTCGTGAATTCCTTGTCCTTCAGAAGTATGCACTTTTGCCCAAGCAAGGTAGTTGCCAGTTTTGTTGGCGGGAGCTTGGTAATAAGCAGGTTGTTCGGAACCATCTCTAGGTTCGCTCAAATACAAATTGATTGCCCGGTCGGTACTTCCATCAAATTGAACGTTTCCTTTGGACAGTAAGATACAACGCTGAGTCAGTTGAGCGACAGCCTGCATACTATGACTCACGAACAAAACTGTTCGTCCTTCTTTCATTGATACATCGCCCATTTTTCCCAGACATTTTTTCTGGAAAGTAGAGTCGCCCACTGCCAAAACTTCATCTACTACTAAAATTTCTGGTTCTAAATGAGCCGCGACAGAAAACGCAAGACGAACATACATTCCTGAAGAGTATCGCTTGACCGGAGTATCTATAAATTTTTCCACCTCTGCAAAAGCGACAATTTCATCAAATTTCTTTTTAATCTCAGCTTTGGTCATGCCAAGAATAGAGCCATTGAGATAGATATTCTCTCGTCCCGTTAGTTCTGGATGAAATCCCGTTCCTACCTCTAGAAGACTTGCTACTCGACCTCGAATAGTGGTGCGTCCTTTAGTCGGTTCGGTGATGCGACTCAAAATTTTTAAGAGTGTCGATTTTCCAGCACCATTTCGTCCAATAATTCCGATTGCTTCGCCCTGCTGAATCTCAAACGAGACATCCTTTAAAGCCCAAAATTCTTCGCGAGTAAGATTATTGGATTTATTTTCTTTAGGTTTGACTAATTTCTGAGTTAGAGATTTAGCTCCATCAACAATCACATCCCGCAACGCTTTATAGCGATAGGCATCAGAATTGTTACTTTGATGACTAATTATATATTTTTTACCCAGATTCTCTACTTGAATTATACTTTCAGGCATCTGTCACATTCCTTCCCTAAATCACGTCAGCAAACGTTCGTTCCATTTTACGGAAGTACCAGACGCCACTAATCAGCGACAGAAGTACTAATCCTACGGATAAAACGAAACCAGGCATATAAATTGTTGAATTACCCCCCAAAATAGCCCAACGAAATCCATCAATCACGCCTACCATTGGATTTAACGAATAGAGTAAACGCCACTGCTCTGGCACAACACTGCTGCTAAATCCGACGGGAGATATATATAAGCCAAACTGAACGATAAACGGTACGATATAGCGAAAATCTCGGTATTCAACGTTCAATGCTGCCAACCACAACCCCGCTCCGATCGAAGCTCCAAAAGCGATCGCAATAAACAGTGGTAGCATTATTATTTTCCAATCTGGAACAAAATTATACCAAGCCATTAGACCCAGCAAGATTATGCCAGAAATCATAAAGTCTACAAAGCTGACAATTACTGAACTAGTAGGCACGATTAATCGAGGAAAATAGACCTTAGAAACTAGATTGGCATTGACAATTAAGCTGTTGCTACATTCACTCAAAGCATTTGCAAAAAACTGCCATGGCAGCATAGCAGCAAACACTAGAATTGGATAGGGCGCTCCGTCTGAAGGCAGCTTTGCTATGTTTCCAAAAACAACTGTAAAAACAAGCATTGTTAAAAATGGACGAATCAGCGCCCAGGCGATTCCTACTGCCGTTTGCTTATAGCGCACCAGAATGTCACGCCAAGCGAGAAAATAAAATAGCTCCCGATAATTCCACAGGTCTTTCCAATACTGATGCTCAGTACGACCTGCTTGAATTACTAATTTTTGAGTTTTCATTTAATACTATGCCTTCGATATTTAAAGTCCAAGTCTAGCTTTAGTCTTTTTCTTACAGTTTTAAAAATTCGCCTTGACCTTCTTTTTTTATTAGTTGAAGGCATTGAATTTTATGGGTTAAACTACACACGATGAACTATTCTCTATTTTGTTATATACTAACCACAAACCATGATGCCGCCAGTGTTGTTCTAACAAAAAATGTTTGAGTTGTTGCTCGGAAATAATTTTTTGAGCAAGCATTATTTCCCCTAATTTTTGATAATTTAGCTTTTGATTTTTGAGCAAAAGATTTAAGTGAGATGCAGAAAGAACATGATTTTGAACTAAAATTTCGCCCAATTTTATCTTTTGATTGTTTAGGTGATATTCAAGTTCTGGTTGAGAAATATACTTTTTCTCAACTAAAATTTCACCAATTTTTTTAGAAGTTTTATGTTGGTCTTCTAGAGCTAATAATAACGATTTTTCAGACACTAAATTTTGTCTGACTAAAATTTCACCAATTTTAGAGGGTTCTGAATCGAGCGTTAAAAAGTCAAGCGAAGAATTGCTATCTATGTCCTGGCGAGCGCTCAGATAAGAATCAAAGCTTTGAACTAATTCTTTTGATGACTGACCTTGAAATTGAGACAACAATTGTTGTGAAGACAACCATATAAAAGGTGGAATAGTTTGACTGTAGCGATACCAAAGTCGATGAGGTTCTTGTAGCAGGCGATATAACCATTCCATTCCTGAATCTCTTACAAAGCTGGGCGCTCTTTTATGAAGACCTGCATAAAGAGCAAAAACTGCTCCTATGCCGATCGCAACTGCACGAATTTTATGCCGATGCTGCATCATCCAATATTCTTGTTTAGGGCATCCCAAGCAAACAAACACTAATCCAGCGCCACTCGCATTAATTTTTTCGATTAGCTCATTATCTTCGTCAGGCGTAAGAGGTCTAAAGGGTAAAGGTTCCATTCCGGCAATCTGGAGATTAGGAAATTCTTGCTGCAATCTTTCCCTCATTCGCTCCAATATTTCTTTTTGAGAACCAACAAAAAACATACTTACATTACACTGGGGGCTTAGCTGACACAAACGGAGAAAAACATCCATTCCTGCCACCCGATCTTGCCCTGGCATTCCCATTTGTCTGAGCATCCAAACTAGTGGCATCCCATCGGGAGCAACCAAGTCGGCAGCTTCAAGTACGGAAGCTAACTCTTGATGCCAATAAGCCTCCATTAACATATGAACGTTTGCCAGACAAACAAATCTACTTTCACGCGCTCTTGCCCACTTTAAGATTAAAAATATCTGTTCGTCAAAGCGCAAGGAAGTAATGGGAGAATTTAATACGTATTTGGTAAGGATTAACTGTTGATTGGTCATGGCTCAAATGCCTTAATATTTGTCGTATTTAGACATTAAAACTACAAGAAAAAATGTTTTATTTTTTCTTGTTTTCTAGTTTTATCTAATACGAGTTTTGATAAAGAGTTTATTGATTTTACAGAAAATTTTGATTGTCTATAAGGTCAAAAGCAATTTATTTAGTAGGCTCCTTTACCTAGAACGACTACACTAATCGTTTTTAGAATTAAATTGAGATCGTAAAGCGGAGACCACTTATGTTGGTAATCTAAATCCATGCTGACAATATCATCAAAGCTTTTGATAATAGATCGACCATTAACTTGCCATTCGCCAGTAATTCCTGGTTTGACTAAAAATCGCTTGTAATGGTGGCTTTGATATTGTTCGACTTCATCTGGAGTAGGCGGACGAGTTCCAACTAGGCTCATTTCTCCTTTTAAAACATTCCAAAACTGCGGAAATTCATCTAAGCTAGTACAGCGTAAAAATTTACCAACGCGAGTGATTCGCGGATCGTTCTTATTCTTAAAGATGTAACCGTCAGCTTCATTTTCGATTAAATGTTTTTGTTGTTCGGCTTCTACAAACATCGTGCGAAACTTCCAGATGCGAAAGGGTTTACCTTTAAGTCCACAACGGATTTGAGAATAGAAAATTGGGCCGGGGCTATCAATTTTAATCGCTAAAGCTATGGGAAGGAAAATTATTGCCATTAATAGCAATCCGACGATGGCTCCCGCTAAATCGATGACGCGCTTAATTTTACTGGATACAGAATAATGCACCTCATTGTCAAAAAGATGAGTTTGAAAATCGCTCTCTTGTTCGATTTTAGAAAAAACAGTTGTCCACTCCGACCAAATATCGCTTATTAACAGTTGCTCTTCAGCAGAGACTCTGGCAATCTGTTCGGTTTTAAGAGGACGCACTCCAACTCTCACTACCTGTTTTAGTTTCAGCAAGTCCATAGTTTATCCATCTTTGTCTCTTATCGCAATCGATAATCAATCATTGTTTCGATCGCCTTTTTCTAATTGCTAGGGTTAAAGCAATCTCAATAGTAGATTGTGATTTATCGACTGACGGGGGATTTAACTGAAGAAATTGCTAGATTTCTAACGCACTCCCTAATTACATCTGTATAGCTCCTACCTGTTAGCCGACAATAGATTTCTAGCGTCTCGATTTCAGGTTTGCTAAAGCCTATAGTGATGCGTCTTTCGATCAATTTTTTCTTCACGTTGCCAATTTGGTTAGAAAACACAAAAAAACTCTAGTCTAAACCTAGACCAGAGATTAACTTTTTTAATTCTTCAGGATGCGATCGAGCATCCGAACAAAATTTTTGTTATTGATAGATTTTAGATTTTTGATAAATTTTCTTTGCTTTTCGGCTATCTTATCGCTTGCTTAAAAAACATAACAAAAATGCTAAATCTTTAAAGTTTAAATCGCTATCTCACCTTTTTGTGTTTTGCTTTTAAACTTTGTTGATGCTAATAGTTTTTGAGTTTTTTGATAAAAACCTTATCTACTAAAAAAAGATACTTTTATTCTGCCCTCTTGGAATTACTTAAGTGCACTCATAGGTATCTTCTCAAGTAAATCCCAGCAGTCAAACTGCTGCGAATAACAGTATAATATTAAGCATCACTTATGGATCTATCAGATCTCCAATGTACTTTGACGACTTTAGTATGTCAAGTGTTTTTTTGGGTGAAATTCGTTCTGCGATCCCCCCATTTCACTAAATGACCTCATCCGTCAACAATCTGCATTCCAGCATCAATTGGATCGAAATCATCGGGAAAAATAGTTTTTTCATCATACCTAGCTTTTTCTAAACAAGCTCCTTTGAAACTAGCGCCTTTGAGGTTAGCTCCTATTAAATAAGCTCCTCTAAGGTTAGCTCTCCATAAGTCGCATTGAACTAAGTTGACATCCTTGAGATAAGAATGTTGTAAGTTAGCGATACAAAGTTTAGCTTTCCACAGATACGCTCCGTTCAAATTAGCATCGCTTAGGTCGGTTTCCTCTAAATTAGCTTGACCCAGATCGATTTTCCACATTTCGGCACCGCTCAGGTTAGCTTCTCTGAGATTAGCGCGAGATAAATTAGCTCTGTACAGACAAATCCCTTTAAGATTAGCCCTGTACAAATTAACTCCCTCCAAATTAGCTTCCTCGAAATCAGCATCCATTAAACAAACGTTACTGAGATCGGCGTTTTGGAAATTGACTCTTTTAAAGTCTCTTTCCCCTGCCCAATACTTATTTAGCAGTTCCTCAACATTATTCATTGGTGAGATATCGTACAAGGCTCGCTCTGGCTCAGTCAGTTTTAACATCTATCCCTAGATCGAAAGTTGGCAATCGGGTTGACAAAGATTATCTTGAATTCTCTGTTAAAAATCAATCGAAGTTAACCAACTTTACGAAAAAGCGAAATTCTCTCTGAGGCGCGATCGCATAACGTCAATCATAATTTAAGACGTTAAGCGTTCTTTAGCTTCTTTAGCCACTTCCTCCCGACGAGAAATCGACACAGAATTTTTAGCCCCATTGGCTACTATGCCTAATATTGGCATTCCCGATAGTTTTAACTCATCCAAAGTTTGTTCGAGTACCGAGCGCTTGAGCTTGCCTAGCCCAACAACAAGCAGAATCCCGTTAGTGTAATTAGCCAGTAAATAGGGATCGGCAAATTCGGACAAAGAAGAGGCTTTATAGATAACGAGATCGAATGCCGCTTGCAATCTTTCCATCAACTCTTGCATTTTATAAGACCCTAGAAATCTAGCCGGGTCGGACGGAACAGAGCCAGCCGTTAATATAAAAAGGTTATCTTCGATTGGCGATCGCGCGATCGCATGGTTAAAATCGAGTGTTTCCGACGCTAGAATATCGGCGAGTCCTTGCTGATTGCTTAACTTCAAGCGTTCGTGCAAACTAGGGTAGCGCAAGTCGATATCTACCAATAAAACTCGCTGCCCCATAGTTGCTGCCGTCTGTGCTAAGTACAAAGCTACAGTAGATTTTCCGTCTTCAGAGGAAGCCGAGCTAACAATAAATGAATCGATAGATGGATTAGATTTGAGAAGACGAATATTGGTATAGAGAAAGCGAAAAGCTTCAAAAAAAGATGGGCTTAAGGACAAGCTTTGAGACTTTTTGTGTCCGTTGAGGAGTGTCAAAGGGCGATCGAGTGTTTTACTTAAAGCAGTTTTCTCTTCAGAAGTTGCAATTTTTTCTAAAGCTCTTTCAAAAGGAATCACCCCTAATATTGGCAGTTTTGCGACCTCTCTTACTTCTTGGGCATTATAAAGTAGGTTGCTCAATTTATCTGTAGCTAAAGCTGCTCCCAAACCTAACAACGTTCCTAAAATCGCACCCAATAAAACATTTTTCTTAAAACCGACTGACAGAGGAGTTAATTCCTCTGGAGGCGGGGACAATAGCCGCCAAGGAATTTCTTTTTGAGCGGCATCGATTCTCAAAGCTTCGCGTTTAGAGAGAAATTGATTGAGATTCTCTGTGGATATCTCCAACTCTCGCTGAATGTCATTGTATTGGCGCAACACTAAGGAGAGTTGCTTGATTTGTCGATTAAGACGAGCCTGTGTCTGCGTTAAAATTCGATCGCGCGTTTCTAGCTCTTGGATGCGACTAGCAGTTTCTCCAGCAACCCTTTGTGCTTCGCGACGGAGCAAAGGTAATAAATTTTGTCGCTGTTGCCTCAGAGAGCGGATTTCTGCACTTCCCTCGTCGAGTAAAACCGAATCTTTAGCCATTTGACTATCGACTTCGAGTAATTGCTTGAGCAAGAGTTGATAGCGCTCGCTTTCAGTCAATGCAGGCATAGCAATCGAACTAGCTTCTTGTACGGTCAATTCTTTTTGCAGAGCAGCATAAAGCGATCTAGCTTCGTTTAGGTCAATCGAAGTTTTTAATTGCTCTTGCTCAAAAGTTCCGCTTAAACTGGATAACTGTTGTCCTTTTAACTCTGGATCGATGATATTATTCTGTTGTCGAATTTTTTGCAGTCGCTCTTGTTGAATGGCAACGCGCGATCGCAATTGAGGTAGTTGGTTTTCAACAAAGTCAATGCCTCGGCGAATACCGGTTTGACGAATGTTGCGGCTATAGTCTAGATAAGCTTTAGAAACGACATCTAAAACCGCCTTAACTTGTTCGGGATTTTTATCTTGATAAAAAACTGTTAAAATTAGCGTGTTTTCTCCCTCAGTCGCAATATTCAAGGTTTCATTCAGGGAATCAAAAGTAATCTCTGGATAGCGAGTTTTAAGCTGTTTGACGATAGGAACCATTACTTCAGGACTTTTTAAAATCTTGAGCTTGATTTCAT
>JALOOL010000292.1 GCA_025454425.1 Hydrococcus sp. Prado102
GATGCCTATGAGAGTTATTCTACCTTGGTAGAATCTGTGGAAAACATTCTCAAAAACTTTGGAACCAAATATACAATTAATTTTGCCTAGGTACTTATAATCCAACAAAAACATCGTCCGTACCACCTTCCCCAACTCCAGAAAAGCTTGATAAAGTCGATTTTTCTTACTGTAGCTACCCAATTTACGTAACAAAGTAGAAGGCATAACCTTACCCGCCTTAATCGACAGCACCACCCGCATCAAATCATGATAATGGGTTTTAATTAAATTCCAGTTTGCCACTCTCTTAAATAACGGCTCGATGTATTGATAAGTACTATCTTCACTTGGGCGCAGGAAAGCACAATCCTTCCAGTTACGGATACGTGGCATTAGTTTAATTCCTAAAAGATAGGAGATAGCAAACACAGGTCCCGATTGACCTTGGGTTCGCTTCCCGATATTGGACCAAAATGCCTCGTCCAGTTCAACCAATGTTCGACATTACAGAGAATGTCTAAAACACTACGTTCGGGCATTAAAGCACGGATTTTTGCTTCTAATTCTTCTACCTCATTGGGTTCTCCAAGAGATAGAACTCTTTTCAAGACGGGTTCGCCATTCTTATTAATGGTGAATTGTTTACCATCTGAGCAAATCTTATCAACGGATTCTGCTACCCGTGTTAGCTCCTGTTGCAAATAGGCAACAAAACCTTCTGCATTGGCAGGAAACCCAAGTTGCTGGCAATATTGTTCGAGCATTGGTTCGCACTCTGATGGAGTTAGTAATTGAGCGCGGAAATCAGCATAGCTTAGAGAACCGACAACACAAGCATCCCCTGTCTTGAATTCAGTAGCCAGAGACGAAAATATACAAATCTCTAACTGTTGCCTTACTAAAACCTCTTTTCCATCGACCTCTTTAACAACGAGAGAACGCCAGTGATGGCTGAGAAAATTTAGTTCGATACCCGATGGCAAATATTTACCGCGCTTGTGTTCGTTATCTAAAACAAACTTGAGGGCATCAATTACCGACTCATCCGCAGAGGTCGAGAGAATATCCAGAGAACGAACTAAACCAAATAGAGTTTTACGATGAGCCGAATAAAACCGCCACAGCAAAGGTAAATAATTATTGGTGTTATAAGCAGCAATCTCTTCGTATTTTTGGATCAGTAACTCCGTTCCACCATGCTCATCTAAAATCGATTGTACCTTTTGTCCTAAAACTGCATCATTAGATGCTTCTTTTGTAGCTGTTAAGACTTCCGCGAAAGTTCCTAATAACTCCGATGTTTGCACTAAATGTTTTTCTCGTAATTCCTGCAACCTCTGTTTGGCGTTATTATGGATTTTTTTGATGCGTTTGAGAAACATCTCTACCAAGTAGTCGCGGGTTTTGACCTGTGCTTCATAGAGCAGGCATAACAGTAATGTTCGACGTTTAGGTGCTTGAAAATCTTGAAACTCGGATATATCTATTGCCCTCGCCATTGCTGAAAAATACCTAGTTTTAGTAGGAGCAATCGAAGCTAACAACCGTTGGGCATCCCCAAATGTCATTAAAGCATCAAACTTACTTTGTAATAGTTTCATGCCAGTAAGCGTGGCACTGTGGGGTGGAGATTTGAGTAGATTGAGTGTAGCACTTGAATCCTCTGTTTTTCCTACTAGTAATCGGTCTAAATAAATTCTTTCGTTATCTGTGAGTCCTTGAGAAACAAGCTCAAACAAGCGATTATTGGTTAGATGACGTAGATGACGAATCAAACGGTCAAGAGTACTAAATGCAGGTAATTCATATCTTTCCTTGACCAATTCCTCAATGGCTACGTTGATTAAGTCGGCTGGATGGTCTTTGACTTGTGCTTCTGAACTAACCAGAACGGTAATTAATTTTTGGGCATTTTTATCGTAAGGTTTGACTCCCAAATATTCGCGAATAGCTTTTTGGTATTGGTAACGTTGACGTTCTGAGGGAATGGCTTTTACCCAACTCTGTAATTTCAAACAAGACCGTAAATGTTTGATAACTGCTCCTGGTACGCATTCGGGATGAGGAAAATAGCCTAGCCTTTGGAAAGATTTCAACATGACCATGAAACTGAAAAATCCCTTATAGCTTTTGGTGCGAGACTTAACTAATTGAATTTCTGATTGCGTTGGGGTATAAAATTCGGCTAATTCAGATGGGTTGGGAAATTGTTTGAATCTTGGATAGGCAGTACGTTCGAGCGAAGTCACGAATTGGGCAGGGAGAAAAAGCTAAATTACTTTGTTAGATATAGCATCAACTGCTGAGAGCGCTTTTTTGCTCTTCGTTAAACTTAGCAAAACATTACCAAAAAGAACCGTTGATGGAGAAGTTTAATAAGCTAAAGAGTGTGGGGAGTCGAGCGCTCGTACCTAACTACATCGCGCCCAACTATCACTTATGGGCAAGTTGGTGGTTATGCCTCGTACTGTTCCACCAAAAAAAGCTCCGAACTCACAACAAAGATCTAGAGAGCATTTATTTCCACATGAAGTAGAAGCAATGATTAAAGCTGCCCATCGTGTTGGCAGACACCCTCTGAGAGATTCAACTCTAATTTTACTGGCATATCGTCATGGGTTACGAGTTTCTGAGTTAGTCTCGCTGCGGTGGGAGCAGGTGGATTTTTCTTGTGGCACGATTTATATCAATCGACTTAAAAATGGAGTAAGTTCGACCCATCCTTTGCGCGGTCCCGAACTGAGAGCTTTGCGACAATTACAAAGGGAATATCCTCATTCGACCTATCTGTTTGTTTCCGAACGTGGCGCAGCTATGGCAGCAGCTACAGCTAGAGGGATTATTGAAAGAGCCGGAGAAAAAGCTGGGTTGTCTTTGAGTGTGCATCCGCATATGCTGCGTCACGCCTGTGGGTTTTATTTGGCAAGTAAAGGACATGACACTAGAGCGATTCAAGCTTATTTGGGGCATAAAAATATTCAGCACACGGTTCGTTATACAGAATTATCTCCCCTACGCTTCAAAGATTTCTGGAATGACTGAAACGAATAAAATTACTAAAGCCTAGATAGAGCAACGGTTTCCAGACCATCTTGCTGAAAATTACATGGATCTCGGCTCAATACCTTATAGTCTTTTCCCGACTCTAAAACGACGCAACGTTGATGCAAATCGATCGCTTTGACCGTATCTTGCACAAAGGATACATTACTACCTGCAAGTAAGTCTGTATAGCGAGGACATACTTGTTCGGTATGTAATTCGTCGGTAATAAGTTCGTAAAGAAGAGGTTTGAACGTAAAGCGATCGCGTCCTTCAATTAAAATAATCCGATGGGGATAGTTTTGCTGGCTTAAATGCAAAGCAGTAAACAATCCTACAAAACCACCACCTAAGATAAGTGTGGGAGCAGAGGTTTGATTCATAAGAAGTTCAGTAGTTTAGTAGTAGAGACGCGATATATCGCGTCTTTACAGTAGTTCAGTAGGGGGCATAACGTGCGCCCAAATTAGAAGTGAAATAGCTTACGACTGATGTAGGACACTACGATTGTGGCTTGGTTTTAGAAACGCAAAATTATAGGCGTTTAAGTTATTGCTGAGAAGTTTTCAGGGAATTTCTTGCCATTTTCTTAGATCTTTCTCATCTTGTTCTCAGATTCAAAATTGACAATGCAGATTGTCAGGAATTTTGCAAGATGATATGAATTCAGGTAGCAAAACAACTCTAGAAACGCTTCCATCGCAGAAACCGAACAATGTAGAGGTATGGACGGAAAAGATCGATCGCGATCGCTATCAAATTTCTGCAAAGCTTCTCATCCCTCATTCTCGCCAACAAGTTTGGCAAGTTATAACCGATTATGAAGCCTTGCCCGATTTTATTCCCAACCTGGTAAAAAGTCAGCGACTAACTCATCCAGAATTGGGAATTCGAGTCGAGCAAATTGGTTCTAAATGTGCCTTTCATTTTTGTTTTTCTGCTCGCGTTGTCGTAGATTTCATCGAACATTTTCCTCACAAAATTCAATTTCAAATGGTTGAAGGAGATTTCAAAGTTTTTTCGGGAGAATGGAAACTTTTACCTTATTGCGATCGGCTTTGCCGCTGCGCGGAGCGCAATCGCAATAAAAACCACAGCGAACTTCATTATTCCTTACAAATTGCTCCTAAAATTCCTATGCCGATCGCGTTCTTAAAAAAACAATTGCATCAAGACTTACCTGTCAATCTTTTAGCAATTAGTCAGCGAGTCAGCGAAGTTTTTAGCTAATAGGAATACAGAAATCTTCTTTGCCAAACATCCATCTTTTATTATTTACCAAGGAGACAAAACCCATGAAACTCAACAAATTAGTTCTATTAAGTGCTACTTCTTTATTAATTTATACTCTGCCTATTTCTAGCTATGCAGCCCAACATTTAATGAATTCATCTAACTTAAATCTCTTTCAAACGATTGTGGCACAAAGTCAATCTGCCGCTATTAAATCTGGTAGTTTTATGGCGGGAGAAAAACCGACAACTGGGATGGCAAGAATTGTGAAAGAAGGAGGACATAACTATTTAGAATTAGATGCTGCTTTTAGTACCAGCGACCAAGGGCCAGATTTACACGTTCTTTTGGATACCGCAGAGAAACCACCGCAAATGTATGAAAACATGAATAGTCCTGTCAATCTAGGTAAGTTAAAAAGTTACACTGGCACTCAACGCTATCCCATTCCCGATGCCATAAATCCTTCACAATTTAACTCAGTAGTTATTTGGTGTCGCATGGCTAATGCAACTTTTGGTTACGCACCGCTTAAATAATTCGTAATTCGTAATTCATCGCTGTGATGGATGTACGTCCTGCGCGGCGGTACGTCTAGAAGACGGGCTACGCCAACGTAATTTGTAATTAGAGAAGATACGAACTTTCACTAAAAACTTTGCTTTGGCAGTTTCTAATCAATTGTGGGTTCAAACTTTCCGCGATCGCGAATTACGAATTAGCTTGACTAAAATAGCATTTTTACTAGCTTTCCCAATCGCTAATTTTCTAATTTTTAAAAGGCAAAGGAAAATATTATGAAGCTAGAAAGTAAAGTAGCATTAGTTACGGGTAGCTCTCAAGGAATCGGTCAAGCGATCGCGATTCGTCTCGCATCTGAAGGGGCAAATGTTGCCATTAATTACCGTTCTAACCCAGAAGGCGCACAAGAAACCGTCGCTAAGGTAGAAGCAAGCGGCGGCAAATGTTATACAGCTTTGTGTCCTAACTCTCAAGGATACGCCGTTCGAGGCGATATCGGGATGGTGGATGAAGCAAGAAGCGCGATCGCAGAAACTATCGAACATTTTGGCAAACTAGATATCCTTACTTCACTGCTTACTGTGCCAGCCAAGGCGGCATGAAAATGTTTGCTCGTAACTTGGCAGTGGAACTCGCTCCCTTCGGCATTACCATTAATAACGTTATCCATTCCCATTAACGATGCAGGAGAATCGATAAAAGACCCGCAATTCTCCGCCACGATGGAACGGTCAGACGGACTGATTATCGTTGCGCCAGAATACAATCACGGCTATCCAGGATTGCTTAAACACGTCCTCGATACTTGTTTGAAAGAATACATTCACAAGGCAGTTGGACTCTGTGGCGTTTCGGCAGGCCCGTTTGGCGGCACGCGAGTCGTTCAAAATCTGTTGCCCGTGATGCGAGAGTTGGGATTGATGACTATTTTTTACGATCTCAACTTTGGCAGCGTGCAAGACCTTTTTGACGAGTCGGGCAAGCTGATAGATGAGGCAACTTATATTCGTCGTCTAGAAAGATTTATGGACGAGTTAGTGTGGATGGCAACGGTACTGCGGTTTGGGCGTACTTCCGTTAGCGCGGGCAAGAAAGGCGAAACAACGATAAATTATCACGCCAATAAACCTTGTCCCGAAATGGTCGCACGGATGGGCATGGATGCAATGGATACCGTCATGAAAGTAGGTGCAAATTCCGAAACAGGCAAGGTAGAAGCTAGTGTAGAAGGATAAGGAGGAGAAGTTTAACGATGATATCCGATCGTGTTAAAGAAATTTCGTCTCTGCTGACTCAAGCAGGAATGGCGCATCACGAATACGAACAGAATATCCTCAAAGGGGTTTACGATCGCGATTGGGCAAGTTGGTATGCCAATTATGTCCTAACCAATGGTTTCGATCGACTTTTAAATGCCTCTTTGACTGTAGAACAACTAACCCAATTGCTCGTTCAAACCAATAGCCAGTATGAAGCAGAAACCCCTACACAAAGCTGGTCTGATTATACTGCCGAGAAAATATGTTCGTCATTAATCATTGGTTATTAGTGCCTTTGACAAAAAACAAAGGACAAATCGATGATTCGATTGGTAAACCCGTAACGGAGACAGTAAAATATCGCATCTCATCTGAATCTAAGCGTCTATTACTTCTGCACTCTGTTTACTCAATCAATGGGAATCTCACCCTATCAATACGTGCTACAACAACGAGTAGAACGCGTAAAATACCTGTTGAAAACTTTTCCCTTGTCTTTAAGCGCGATCGCCGTAAGTTGTGGCTTTAATGACCAAACGCAAATGAGCAAACATTTTCGCAAACTGACCGGAATGACTCCCAAAGCCTATCGAAAAGGAGACTAAAGGTTTCTGCTTGTTGTTGGCAACATTAGGGAGTTGCAGCGTCAACTTGGAGACTTGGGGCAGAATAAATGGAAAGGAACACTGCATCTTCTGTTCCTTCATTAATCGCTCCGTGAACCTGGAACGGTTCGGCGACATCGATCTGACCTGCACTAATAATTTTCTTGCGTCCATTGCCAAGATAGTAGGTTAATTCCCCTCTGATTACGATCCATGTATCTTGTCCGTCGGGGTGAGTGTGTGCCTGCACTTGTTGTCCGGGACGTACACCCCACACAGCTATACTCGAACGATCTGCGATGACGATTTCTGTAACAATGGCTTTTTCGTCGGAGAAGCGAACTAATTCTTCAACATCAAATGTGCGCTCGGAGGAGGGTAAAGTATAAGTCATCATCTCAGTAGTTTAACGGTTACATTGAACTTCAGGGAACCACCAAAGAAAAGGTTAATTAATAATTCTATATTCAACATAACCGTTCAAAATTTTACACAACTCATTCTAAAACCAATTGACTTTTCGCCTTGACAAAGTTATAGTTCATAAGCGAAGCTGCGCATTTGATAAGGAAGAGAAGACATGGACGCGTATGCTATAAACGTTCCTTTAAAAATACAGGTGCCGTGCGTCAGTTTGGTCATTCTTAATGCCGCTTTAGTTCGGACCATGATCGTGGCTGAACAACGCCGTAAAAAGCTCAACAGGCGTCGGTCGACTTTTGTCTCCGGAAGCACAAACAGTGACATGACGTCAGCAGCCATATTTTTGACGACGGGAGAGGCTGTTATTCCTCGACGTCGGCGTCGCCTATCGGATGGTAACGCGACGACGCTCATGCTGGTGGCAGTGGTTGGGCTACTGCTAGTTGTAGAAGTTCCTTTGGCTATTCTGCTGGCGATTGTCCTCGTCGAGAACACGTTCCAGATTTTGATCATCAGCGTCCGTTCCACGCTGCTGTCAACAATTGCAGTCAATTTTCTCGTTCTGCTCAGTTATCCGCTCAATTTTTTTGTCTACTGCGCCATGAGCCAGAAGTTTCGAGAATCGTTCTGGCGAGCAATCGGCCTGAACGACACTTGCCAGAGGTTCGCAGGAAATCACGTGACCTTTCGCTGTTGTCGTGGCCAGGATGAAGTTTTGCCAGATGATGCAGCAGGAAATTTTCGTTCAACACGTGTATAGCCTTATTTTCACCTTGGCAGGTGTTATTTGTGCAGACGATTTTATTTTTATATCGTCGTTATTTGTGCTACCGAAAGGCTGCAAAGCTTTACGAAACTATT
>JALOOL010000036.1 GCA_025454425.1 Hydrococcus sp. Prado102
ATCGGTCTTGTTAAGAAAAAAAGACCGATTCTTTTTTACCATAATTTGTCTTAAATCCCTACGTGCTTTGTTTTCTACTGGTTCGTCACCCCGTCAGGACATTAATGCTGCTATTAACATCCGAGATGAAGGATTGCGGATTTTGCGACGAGAGAGGGGTGTAATCGTAAGTTGGGTTGAAGTAACGAAACCCAACTTACATAATTTTGTTAGATGATTTGCTCTTGCTTAAGCAGTTACTTTAGCTTTAGACCAAACGCCATTTTCATCTTCTTCATACTGTTGATAGATGGCATCCCAAGCAACGTGTTCTGCTTGTGAGGGATCGTTGGTTTCTTCTAGGGCTTTATTATAGCGATCGAGGAAGGTTTGTTGAGCTTCCTGCGACAGATGCGATCGCACTTCTGGCGCTAAATCTTCTGGACTGTTGCAGCGACTCCCACAAGCACGAGGTAAGGGAGCATCGCTGACGTGCATTTCTTGACCGCCTGCACTTTCGAGAAGTAACTGAAATTCTCCAGATTTGTCGGCGGGAACTTCTGCCATGACGACAAATTTACCTGCTTGCAGCATGGTTTGATAAATGGTGGCTTTATCTTCTGGCATTCCCAAAGTCACCAAGGCTGAAACCAAGCCTGCACCAGCACTCCCTGCGATCGCACCGCTAGCGGCTCCCACCAAGATTGCACCTATTGGCCCTGCGGCGACAACCGAACCGATAAAGGGAATAAATAAGACCCCGACACCCGTTAGCAGACTAAAAACAGAACCTAACAAAGAACCAAAGATTGCTCCCTGTCTTAACCCACCTAAAATCACATCTTTTTTGGTAAGAAAACCCGCAATTCTGGTTTGCGCCTGGAAATCTTTTCCCATCACCGAAATATTGTCCGATGGAACTCCTCGGTCTAATAGACGTTTGATAACGTCATCGACTTGTTCTTGTTTTTCAAAAATTGCTGATATTGTACGTTCTGCTTTGAAATCTGCAACCATAATCTTATTTCCTCCGATTGATGCTTTTATATCCGTACAAAAAATTGCCCAGAAACTTTCTGGTAAAAATAATTTCTGGGCATTAATTGTTATTACACGCTAGCTGGAATTTTGGGATCTACCTGTTTAGCTTGGCTACCGTCTGCTTGAAGGGCTTCTCCTTCAATAAACGAGCGAAGCATCCAAGCCATTTCTTCATGTCCTTCCATCAAACCTGTCAAGAAATCAGCGGTTCCTTCGTCGTGGAACTGTTCGCTACAGGCATCGATATGTTCTCTTAGATTGCGAATAATTTGCTCGTGATCTTCTACGAGTTGAGCAACCATATCAGTTGCTCTGGGAACTGTACCAGCAGCTTCCTGAATCGAAGCCATTTCGAGGAATCCTTTAGCAGTACCGACTGGGTAGCTACCTAATGCACGGATGCGCTCGGCCATGCTATCGATACTCTCTGTCAGTGTTTGATAGTGTTCTTCCCAAAGTTCGTGGAGAGATCTGAATTGAGGCCCGACGACATCCCAGTGGTATTTTTTGGTTTTGATTAGTAGTAAATAAGCGTCTGACAAGTCGCGATTTAATAGTTCGCTTACGCCTTGTCGTTGTTCGTCTGTTAGTCCGATGTTAATTTTTCGCATTGTTCGATCGTCATCTGTGGAACTCCACTTATCAGTGAAACAGCGATCGCAATAAAACTACATCGATTGAAGGGTAGAAATAAATTTGAAAAGTTTTCTACCTAATTAGAGATTAAAATATCCGCTGATAATAGTGACAACTCCCAACGCTAAATCGGAGTACCGATTATAGCGTGGGCTTCCAAGACAATCCTGCTATCGCTCCCGGAGGCTCTTGGCTTTAAGGACGGGTTGACCCGCCGCCCTATTCATTATATTTATCGCGGCGTTATGGTCGCGGTCAAGGCTGCATCCACAGGGGCAATTATGCCAACGTTCGGACAATTCCTTTGGAACTTTTACACCGCAAGCAGAACAATTTTGGCTGGTATTATAGGCGCTTACTCCAATAGTTAATAACCCAGCATTTTCGGCTTTGGTTTGTAATATTGACAGAAAACTTGACCATCCAGCATCATGGATTGACTTAGCTTTATTTGTTTTAGCCAAGCCTTTAACATTTAAGTCCTCTCCTGTTATTGATTCAGAATTGAAATCAGGCTTGATTGTCGGCACAGTTTCGTCCTGCAAGCTCAACGTTGCATAGTAACCATCGGCTTTTTTAGTAATAGAAACCGTCTTGGTTTTAAACCCATCAGGGATTGGGCGATGCAAAATAATCTTGATTTTTCCCAACATAGGTAAGCTGATTAAATTGCCTTTTAAGCAATCGTTTTTTACCTGGGGATACAAAAAAGTTCTATATCTATTACGTTGCTTAAAGCGAGGTCGTCCGCTCCGTTTGCCGTTGCTATCTCCTTTAAGAAATCTATTCATCGTAACTTTGACTCGCTTAACAACATCTTGCAGTACTTGAGAATAAATCTCTGCGTACCAAGGATGCGTCTTTTTGAGGTTAGGTAACGTCTTTTTTTGCGAGTAGTAGTCGGGATTATCGCGCAAGTCTGGTAGATGGCATACTAACGGACAAGCGTTTACTGGGCTGCGATTTCGTTCGTACCAGTCAAATCTATCCGCTAACAAGTAGTTGTACTGCGCGCAAAGCATCGATAGCCATCGGTCCATTTCGATGATTTGCTGTTTGTTTGGACGCAATCTGTACTGGTAAGCGGTTATCATGTCATAATCATACTGTATATCACAGTAAAAATCAACATGAGTAAAGCAGGTAGTAAACCCATAACTGTAATGGTTACGGAAGAAGAAATGATAAATTTAGATAAATACTGCGAACAAACGTCTCGAACAAAGACAGATGTAATTAGAGCTTATTTAAGAAGCCTTAGCAAGAAATTGTCAGCCTCACCCCCATCGAGGGGGATCGTCTGACCGCCTATCCATCCCGTCGCCAAATCGAAGCGATTATGGCGCGGGGCTGAGGGGCGAAGAAAGCTAAAAAAAAATCCTAAAAAAACAGCTTTTTAGGATTTAAGTAGATGAATTTCAAGGAAAATCTATTTATTTAATAATGCTACGACTGAACGTAGGGTTCTGACTTTTCAGAAAGCAATCCTAGCAACCAACCGAGGGCAGCCCCAGCGACAAAACCGCCTGCGTGCGCCCAATACGCTACACCACCGCCTCTCATGCCAACATGGGCCGTCACGTCGAGCATTGTCAAACCATTGAAAGCTTGCTGGAAGAACCAAAAACCGAGAAAGAAAATGGCTGGAACTCTGACCGTCGGCCAAAAAAAGCCCAATGGAATTAATGTAATAATATTAGCCTTGGGAAACTTGAGAATATAAGCTCCCATAACCCCTGCGATCGCGCCGCTAGCTCCTAGAGATGGAATTGGCGAGTCAGCTAAGAAAACCCACTGGGTTAAAGATGCTAAAATACCGCAACTCAAATAAAAAATTAAATATTTAACTCTACCAAATTGTTCTTCTATGTTATTTCCAAAAATCCACAGAAACAACATATTAAACCCCACATGAAGCCAGCCTGCGTGTAAAAATTGTGAGGTGACTAAAGTCAGTAGTTCTGGTACGGGTTGATTTACAGTACCGCCACTTAAACTAGTCGTTAATTCATTGGGAACAACCGCAAACAAATGAAGAAAGCCATCGAGTTGAGGACTTGTTAGCGTTAATTCGTAGAAAAATACTAAAAAATTGATTATTATCAAGCCATAAGTAACATACGGTTTGATGTAAGTTGGATTTTCATCTCTTAATGGAACCATAATTATTTACCTATTGTTAAACTTAGTTTATTTAATAGCAGTTTTTTAGGGCATCGCAAGTTTTATCTATTGCCTTGAAGTTAGCAGCTTGGCGGGCTTTCGATCTATTAACGATGTTACTATCTAGCCTTTGTTTGGAAAACCAAAATTTGCTATAATTTTTTCGATTTTTAGAAAAATTTCAGTTTAAGTTTATCTAAAAACGATCGCTCGTTAATCTATCTAAAGAAATAATAACTGCGATCGCATAGCGATCGTTCGTCTCAACTAGCAAGAAGTTTAGTATTTTTAAAAAAGAAACAAAATTAAGACAGTCTATATATAACAATTCTCTTTTAGCCGAGGTACAAAGCTTACAGTTTTAAGGCAGAGGGCAGAGGTTGGATGTACTTTATAGCTGTAGGAAACGCTATATCTATTCGATTTTTAATTACTAAAAATAGCAATCATAAATAAATTAGAAAATTCAATGCGATCGCTACGATTACAAGAACTAGAGGTTACGAGCAAATCTTCTCAACGTTTTACAAAAGTTATAAATTGAATGATTTTAACTCTCATCTATTTCTAAAGAACGATCGCGTGCCGAGCGATATTAGTCTTTTGATGGAAGCAAACACAAGATTAATTTTTTAAAGTAAGAACATACGATTAAAAACCTTCTGAAAAAGTTTTCAGAATTTTACAAAACAAAAGAGAATAACATGAGTATTGAAGATAGAGCAAAAGCTACTGCTAAAAATGTAGAAGGTAAAGTTCAAGAAGCCGCTAGCGAAGTTACTGGCGATCCCAGCGATAAAGCTGAAGGAAAAGCTAAGCAAGCTGAAGCTAAAGGTCGGCACGCAGCAGAAGATGCAAAAGACCAAGTTAAAAAGGCACTTGACTAAAATCTAGTGCTGGTTGAGAAATTTAGTTAAACTAAACTAAATTTCTCAATCAAAATTTAAAACTAAAACTTTATGATTGGGTATTGTTAGTAAAGATGCAATATATTGTATCTCTAAGATAACCTTTATCCATAGGTTATTTTAGGCAATACCCATGTATACCTAATAAAAATTCAAACATCTAAAAGTTGTAGGGACGAATAGCATTTCGTCCCTATAAAATTTTTGTGTTAAGCAGATTGACGTAGTTTTTAAACCGACTTCAATTATTAGCCAGGAAATTAATTCCTTAGCGAACTAAGTTGAAAAAGCTAAAACTTCTAAATAGCAACTTGGGTTAATAGCTCATTGTTGCATTTCCTTACGTCAACTTAACCTACTTATACTTATGCTTTATTAGATGGGTTTTCATTTTTAACACAGTGGGAAAAGGGGAGTAAATAAAAGTTTTTCTCTTTGCCCTTTTCCCTATTTCTGCCAAAAGTTTGTTGCTTCGTTTAAATGTTTGATTAATGTTGTCTTGGGAAGCGGCCCATCTATACAATCCCAAGGCAAAATCCTGCTGGTTTGCCAATCGCTATGTACGTAATCGTCTAGAGCGGGTAATTTTCCTTTTAATTCTTTAAAAGCGCGTTTATAACTTCCCAAAGAATCGCCATATTGTCGAGTTAATTTCAAAACAGAAGAAAGACGACGATCGCCCCTCGAAATTAAAGCTTGAATGACCGACCAATTATAACTTTCTGGACGAAATTCTATGCCGCGCGATCGCAACTGTTTTTCTAACCATTTCAATTTCTTTTGCGCGTCTTTATTGACTCCAAACCATTGAAAAGGGGTGTGAGATTTTGGCACAAAAGTGCTGCATCCAAAGGTTATCCGCAATCCCGAAGCAGCTTTTTTAACGGCTTGCAACATTTCTAGGGTTTGTTCGAGATCGCTGTCTTCTTCCCCAGGAATGCCGACCATTCCATACAGTTTTATCGCTTTTAATCCGCCTGCTTTGGCATTAATTGCAGCTTGAATTATTTCTTCATTAGTTAGTTTTTTATTAATAATTTTTCTAACTTTTTCAGATCCACTTTCAACAGCGATGGTAATCGATCGCGTGTCTCGTCGTGCTAAAGTTTTAGCTAATTTTTCCGTCACTGTATTGGTACGAACAGACGCAATACTCAAGCGCACGCTATCGTATTGCGGTTGAGATAAGTAGTCCAATAAACTTTCAAACTCAGGATGTTGGGTAACGGATGCACCTAATAATCCAATGCGATCGGTTACTTTTAATCCCTTTTCAATAGCAGGAATTAAAGAACCTTCCAAACTCGCCGTGCGAAACGGTAGAGTTAGATAACTTGCCAGACAGAAGCGACACATTTCAGGACAACTGCGTACCACTTCTACCATATAAATATTTTCCCAAGCGGCTTTTTCTGTCACCACAGTAGAAGCAGAGAGAACATTACCGCGATAGGTCTGTTTTTGGACGGTAGGAGGAATGTTAGCGTCTATTGGTGCGATCGCTTGTATTTCTCCGTCGGGACTGCTATAAGTCACCTCATACAAGCTAGGAACGTAAATTCCTGGGACTTGTGCGAGATGGCGCAATTTAGTTTGGCGATCGGCTTTGCCGCTACCCGGAGGGTAATCGCTATTTTTAACTTCTTGGTAAGCATCGATAAAATCATCGAGTAAATTTTCTCCATCGCCAACGAGGATAATATCGAAAAAATCTGCAAACGGTTCGGGATTGGCACTTAAGACAGACCCGCCGCCAAAAACAAGGGGATGGGAATCGTCGCGATCGCAACTGTGCAAGGGAATTTCTAAAAATTCCAGCAAATTGAGAATATTGATATAATCCAATTCCCAGGAAAAAGAAAACCCTAGCAATTGTGGCGATCGCACTAAAGGTTCGTGCAAATCGGTAAATAACCGACTGACGCGCAGATCGGAACGCCGTGCTAAAGTTGCCCAGACAATTTGATAGCCTAGACTGGTAATTCCAACGCTATATTCGTTAGGAAAGGCAAAAATCGTCCCGATCGCATCGGGTTCAGCAGAGGCGGGAGTAAAAAGAAGGCGTTCGCGATCGAATACAGTCACCGAATTAATTGATAAGACATAGCATTTACTATTTTGACATTCCCAACGATAACTCGACGGGGATTCTAAACTTAGATTTTTACTAGCATTGCGATCGCTATTGCATCGATACCCATCAAACCCTTTTAACCAATCTTCGTTACTAATGTTACTTAGACCGCATCTATAATTTCTATCTTTAGATAGAAGGTTTTAAAAAGTATAAAAAGCTAAGCTTTCTGGCTAGATTATATTTTTTTTCTTTAAAATAAATATTTTTTAACTAGTTAATTAATAATTATTTGTAATGAGAAAAATATTATTTTGAGATTTCAGAATAAGCATTTTTGAGGTTTGTTACCTTCAAATCGTATATAGCGTTTCTTACAGCTATGAGATACATCCGACTTCTGCCATCTGCCATCTGGAGGGGCTGTGTGGCGAGGTCTTCTCGCCACCTTGTATGCCCCGTCCCTCTGCCTTCAAACTGTCAGCTATGTACACTCATTTAAAAGAGAATTGCTATAAATTCACTAGGTAAAACTAATGAAGAGTATAAAAGTAGCGACTATTATTGTAACGTGGAATAAGCTACATAATATTTGCTTGCTACTTGAAGATATTACTAAACTCGATTTACAGCATATACAGCTTGATACTTATGTTGTAGATAATGCTTCGGATGATGGTACTCAAAGCTACTTAGAGCAACATTATTCTTGGAGCGAGATTTTGCAAACAGGTAGCAATTTAGGCGGTTCTGGAGGTTTTTCTCACGGGTTACAAGTTGTTAGCAAGCTTGAGTATGACTATATTTGGTTGCTTGATGATGATGTTCGTCTAGATCCACTAGCTTTATACGCGCTGATTAAAACTTTACAAAATAATAATGAAGTTGGCTTAGTTGGTTCTCAAATTCGTAAATTACAGGAACCAAATACAATTCAAGAAATAGGTAGCTTTATCGATAGTAAAAAAGCACATTTGAAAACAAACTTTGGCAACTCTAGCAATCTCTCAAACGAGGAAATCTTAAAAGAAAAATTATACATTTACGTTGATGCTTGTGCGGCTGCATCGCTATTAGTACGCCGTGAAATCATTCGAGAAATTGGAGTGTTTGAAGATTACTTTTTACATTTTGATGATGTGGAGTGGTGTTTGCGAGCTAAACAAGCTGGTTGGATTGTTGCAGTGAATCCAGCTTCTATTATTTGGCATCATTCACCAGATTTTAAATGTAGACCTTGGGTTAATTATTACGACGAGCGCAATCTTTGTTACTGTTGGCAAAAACACCGACCGGAGTTGGTATTAAAAAGAATTGTTGTAAGTTTGCCACGACTAGTTTACTGGGCTGCAACAGGACGGTATTTTCTAGCTGAAATTACCCTAGCAGGTTTTCAAGATTTTCTTGCAGGGATTCGGGGAAAGATGCCAAACAAATTAAACTACACTGAATATTCTTTAGATGAAATTATTAACAAACCAACCAAAGTTTTTGTGCAATCTAATATCTATCGAAACGATTTACAAAGCCAAGTTTTAACCAGGATGGAGGTAGAGCAAAAACTTACTTTGTGGTGTCCGCCTCAAAACTTGGTAATACGTCTTTGGTTGTGGCTAATTGCTTGTTTTTGGAAGCCAATAGATATAGCTCTGATTACTTGTCAACAGCCCGATCTTTATGCTCTCAATTTGGCAAGACAAGTTTACTATTTTACCGGAAATGGTTACGTACCCGTCTCAATTAATTTTTTAGCTTTGATTCAAGCAATGATCCAGACTATCTATCAAATGTGGCAGATATACTGGCAAGTTCGCAAACTCAAAAGATCGCCTATGCCGAACTCAGCATCTACTTCAATGTTTCCCTTTGTTTCAATTATAATTTGTACGAGCGATCGCCCTAATTTTTTAGAGAAAGCGCTTGAGTCACTCGAACTCATACGCTATCAAAATTTTGAAGTAATCGCGATCGATGCTTCATCAACAAAACAAACTAGTGAAATAGTTCGTAATTTAAATTGTAACAGTAGGTTGAAACTCAAATTCTTGAAAGTTGAACCTAAAAATATCAGTTATTCCCGAAATAAGGGGATTGAGTTGGCATCAGGCTCTATCGTTGCTTTTTTTGATGACGATGCAATTCCACCGACAGAATGGATAGAACAATTAATATTTACTTATTCTTTGCATGGAAATAAATGTGCGGCAGTTGGAGGTGTTGTTAGAGACTTAACTCGCCCCGGTCATCCCCTACAATTCTGTCGCGGTATCACCAATCTTTTTAGTGAAACGATCGCAATTCGTCCAAATAATGCTGTTAATTATAACCAACCAAACGGCTTTTGGTTTAATGGTTTAATGGGTACAAATTCATCATTTAGAAAAGATTTGCTAGAAAAGATCGATGGCTACGATGAATTTTTTGATTATTTTCTCGATGAAACAGATGTGTGTTTGCGCTTAATTAAAGCAGGATATGAAGTTCATTACGCTGATGTTCCTGTCAATCACTATCCTCAACCCAGCCACAATCGCATCGACCAAAAGCATCTCACCTGTTGGTATTCTTTAGCAAAAAATACAACTTACTTTGCTTGGAAGCATGGATTTAAAAAAGTTCCATTTCCCATCTTTGTTACTCGTTTAGTGCTACTTCTAACCTATCGCTGTTTGTTAAGAATACTTCGTCTTAAATTCACCCATCGTCTTCCCAACTCAACTTTAATCAAGTACATTCAGGATGCTTTTTGCGGAATGTGTGTTGGTTGGGTAGCAGGGCTAAATCTGCACAAGCCCAACTTTAAAAAAGCCAATTTTAGTGGAGAGATTTGTTAGCGTATAAATTAAGCTGTCACTAATTTTAGTTGTAGGGTAATAATTACGAATTACGAATTATATTGACAGCTTACTCATTAGATTTCTCTTTTTGTGTGTGGTGTGGAAACTTCGAGATGTTGAAATTAAAAGCAAATTTAAAACAGTCACAAGCGCAGCATTATTGGGAATTACTACAAGTCTTGGTAGCGCGAAATTTAAAAGTGCGTTATCGAGGGTCATTTTTAGGAGTGTATTGGTCGCTGCTTAATCCGCTACTAATGACAGGAGTTTATACGGCAATTTTTGGTACTGCCTTTGCGTCTTACTATGACAACTCAATTTTTAATTATGTGCTGGCAGTATTTACGGGACTCGTAGCGATTAACTTCTTCTCAGCGTCCACAACGCAAGCATTATGGAGTGTAGTCAACAATGGCGCTTTGTTAAACAAAATTTGCCTGCCCGCGAGCGTTTTCCCCGTCTCGCTGGTGGCGGCGAATATTTTTCAGTTTAGCGTCGGGGTGTTGCCATTGCTAACCATTATGACGCTGGTTAATTCTAGAAGCATAGTGAATGCGCTGGCACTCCTGTTACCCTTACTAGCACTGGTTTTAGTGTGTACCGGAATTGGCTTGTTGGTTAGTGCTTTGTATGTATTTTTTAGGGATTTGCCTTACTTCTACGAATTAGTTGTCTTTATGCTGTGGTTGAGTAGCCCCATTTTCTACCCAGCGGCAATTGTACCAGCGACAGTAAAATCTTTTTTAATATTTAATCCCTTATCGCCAGTTATTGAAAGTATTCGTCAAATTTCGCTATCAGGAATGCTGCCAGATCTTCGCTTAATAGCACAATCGCTGTTGAGCGGAACGATTTTTTTTACACTGGGGCTAACTTGCTTTCGCTTATGGCGGCATTCATTCATGGATTTGTTATAAGTAACGTAAGTTGCTGCTAGTTACAAAGTTAACTTTTATTTTGTCCGATTATTTAGATGGAAGTTATACGTTTAGATGGAGTTTCTCTATGGCGACGGACGCAAGAAGAGTTTTCTTATGACTTGAAGAAAACTGTCTTGTCGTTTTTAGAAGGAAAGTATCGCCATCCTGCTAAAAAATTGGTATTAGACAGAATTGATTTGGTGGTAAAATCGGGCGAAAAACTAGGAATTATTGGAGCAAACGGAGCGGGAAAATCAACGCTTTTAAAGGTAATTTGTAAGATTTTGCGACCCACAAGCGGAGTTGTGCGGGTGTCAGGCAAGATAGCCCCATTAATTGAGTTAGGAGCAGGATTCGACCCAGATATTTCTGTAATAGATAACATTATTCTTTATGGCGTAATGTTAGGGTTTTCGCGTCAAGAAATATTTGCTAGAGTGCCATCAATTTTAGAATTTGCTGACCTTCAAGAATATTCTTTAGTGCCAGTAAAAGTGTTGTCATCCGGTATGGCAGCACGGTTAGGATTTGCGATCGCAACTGACATACAACCCAACATTTTAATTCTCGATGAAGTGCTATCAGTAGGAGATGAAAGTTTTAAGAATAAATGCAAGCAGCGAATCGAACAATTTTGGGCAGATAATGCAACAGTTTTAGTCGTTTCTCACGAATTAGATTTTATTAGAAAGTCGTGCGATCGCGCGATTTGGTTGGATAAGGGAAAAATAAATTTAATCGGAGATGCTAATCGAGTTATTAATGCCTATCTGACAAATGCTACAAATGCGAATGCTGCTAATAGTTCTCTTTAACTCGATTTTTTTAATAAGGAAAAGCTTAAATGACCAACGTTATTGAAACTCCAATTTTAACTCAGAAAAATACCCAATCTATTACTAAATTACAAAATATTATCTTGCCCAATATAGATATTTGTACGGTCGAAGAACTCTTTTTAAGATTGAATTCTAAATGTTTACTTAATTACGAGCAAAATCGAGTCGAACTTAAAAAAGGTGGAAAAATTAGCTTAGATACCTACTTTAATGCTTTTTCGGTACAAAAATGGCAAAAATATACGAGCGTAAAAGCAATCGACATTAATTTACAATTACAGGGAAGGTTTCATATCAAACTTCTCAACATAGATTACTTTTCACAATCGGTAAATTCGATCGCACAGAAAGTAATTACTGTTAATGCTTTAGATGAAATCAGTTTATTTAGCGAGATAAATATACAACAATATAAAGGATTGTTATATGTAGAAATTGAGGCATTAGAAGATAAATGTTTATTTACAGGCGGATGTTTTGAGACAAAATCGAATTGCGATCGCGAAACCGATGAAAAGTTTGCTATTGTTATCTGTACTTATAAAAGAGAAAGCTACGTCAATAAAAATATTCAATTATTAAAACAATATTTACTTGACAATTTAAAATTAAAAAACCAGTTTGAAATATTTATTATCGATAATGGTAAAACTCTCGATTCTTTTTCTCATCCTAAAATCCATCTTATAGCCAACAAAAATACCGGGGGAAGTGGTGGATTTACGAGAGGGATTTTAGAAGTTTTAGAGCGAAAAACAGATTTTTCTCACATTATCTTTATGGATGATGATGTGGTTATTATTCCCGAAGCATTTGAAAGGATTTATAACTTTAAAAAAGTTACTAACGAAAAGAGCTTATGTATTGGTGGCAGTATGTTAAAGCTCGACATTAAGTATATTCAAAATGAAAATGGGGCAGTGTGGGACGATGGGATTGTCCGAGTAAAACCCGATCTCGATTTAAGAACGGTTAGAAATGTTTTATTTAACGAAATTGAGGAATACATTAACTATAATGGCTGGTGGCTATTTTGCTTTCCAACAAAAATTATCGATGAATCTAACTTACCTTATCCCTTTTTCATTAGAGGTGATGATATAGAACTATCTTTAAGATTAAAACTTAAAACGATAACGCTAAATGGGATCTGTGTATGGCATGAATCTTTTGAAAATAAATCTTCTCCCACCCCTAATTATTATTCTAGAAAAAACGATATAATTTTGAGTCTTTTGTATTGCGATCGCTTTAGTAGAATAGATGTAGTTAAGCAAGTTCTTAGATTTAGTATTAGAGAAGCATTTTGCTATAGATATAAAAGTGCCAAGCTGGTTCTACAAGCAGCAACAGATTTATTAGCAGGCCCTTACTACTTAAAATCGAGCGATCCAGAACAGAAAAACATAGAGCTTTCAAGAATGGGAGAGAAACCCGAACAACAAATCGAGTTACCTTTTATTTATGACAAGTACGAAAAAAGCATTGAAGCTACAGATAATCGCTTTTATCGTTGGATGAGATTGATTACATTAAACGGTCATTTTTTACCATCTTTACTATTTCATAATAGTAATAAATTAACCGATCGCGGATATAAAATCGTTCCCCTGCACGGATACAGACCTATTAATGTGTTTAGAGCCAGAAAAGTTTTGTACTATAACTTACTTACTCAGGAGGGATTTATGGTACAAATTTCCCGATGGGAATTTTTGAAAATATTTGTAAAAGCAATAACAATCAGTTGGAAAATCTTCTACAAATTTCCTCAACTAAAGCAAATTTATAGAAAAACCTTACCCGAACTGACGAATAAAGCTTTTTGGGAGAGCTATTTAGAAATCATAAAAGAAAATTAAGTACTGAAGAACCTTAATTTTTTAACCATCTTAACGTGAGAAATTCCCCCTTCATAAAATCGATCGCCCACTATTTCAAAGCCTAATTTTTGATACATATCTTTGATATATTCTTGAGCGTGAATAATAATTTCGTGGCAATCGCGATTTTGTTTTAAGATGGCGATCGCGACTTCCATTAACTGCTTACCAATTCCTTGTCCCCTAGCAGAAGTTAAAACTGCTAATCGTTCTATTTTGGCAAGATTCGCATTTAAATATCTGATTCTAATTGTTCCCACTACGCGATCTCCTAAATAAGCTAAAAGATGCTGTGCCGTTTCGTCTAATCCGTCAAATTCGATATCTGATGGGACTCTTTGTTCTTCTTGAAAAACCGAACGCCGAATCGTTGCGATTGAAGTAAAGTCTTTTTGATAGTTAGCTTGTTTAATTTGTAGATCGTTCATAATTAAATACAAAAAGTTATTAAAATTGCTATATTTTTATCTATTTTATTAATAGAAATCAATGAAATTTAAGTTATTTAGTAACAAATTAGACAAATTTAAACAAGTTTTAAGAATATGTTTGATGAAGGATAAATACAATATAAATAAAGGAGTATTGATCTAAGCCTTGGGCTAGTTTAAGAAAACTTTGCCCATTGGGACTTAAAAGTGTGGTGTAAAAACTGAACTGAGGAGTAGCAAAAGGAACATAAGTTTAATTACACTACCGCCCAAAGGTGGCAACTATGCACAGCGCTAACAAATTACAAAAGTACACTAAACTAACACTCGCCATACTAACGTTTGGAATGACCATTGGTTTGCTTCCAGCTTTAGCAGAGAATCCGATCGCTCAACCTAAACCATTCATTACCTCGACGGGAACCGCAGGAGATTTAGGGGGAATTCAGGGTAAAACTTCAGCCGAGTGGCTAGGCGGCGTTGGAGGAGAATACGAAGCACGAGTAATCAATCAATCGGTTAGCGAACAGCGAACGAGTCCTTTTATCGAAAGAACAGTAAGAATTAATCGAGACTGGAACAATGCCGAGGAAATGATAGACACTGATGCAGAACCACTCTCGACGTTTCGCGTCCCCTTTACCCAATTTTAATGAGGAGCCAGTCAATTAAACTAGAAATGATAAAACTATTGCTCGTGAGTTGATGACTGGCAAACAAAACATCGCTGTTGAATTTCGAGAAGTCAGCTATCGGGTTCAACAGCGCGATCTTTTACATCATCTCAATCTCAGCATTTATGAAGGCGAAGCCCTAATTTTATTGGGGCGCAGCGGTAGCGGCAAAACAACAACCTTAAAATTGATTAATCATTTACTCGTCCCAACGCAAGGACAAGTAATTGTGCGCAATCGCCCGACAACTGAATGGGATGTTATTAAATTAAGACGCAGCATCGGCTATGTCATCCAAGAAATAGGCTTATTTCCTCACCTTAGCGTAGAAGACAATATTGCTCTCGTCCCCTCGCTAGAAAACTGGAAAGCCAATCGCATCAAGGCACGAGTTTATGAATTACTCGATCTAGTCGGGTTAGAACCCGATAAATTTGCTTCTCGCTATCCCCATCAACTCTCAGGCGGACAAAAACAGCGCGTAGGCGTTGCGAGGGCACTTGCTGCCGATCCTCCGATTCTGTTGATGGACGAACCCTTTGGGGCACTCGATCCCATCACTCGCCTCGAATTGCAACAACAGTTCGACGATTTACGCAAACAACTGAGAAAAACGGTTATTTTTGTCACCCACGACATTCAAGAAGCTTTTATTCTTGCCACTAGAATTGGTTTGATGCAGGAAGGCAAATTAGTCAGTTTAGGTACTCCTGCTGAATTTAAACAAGATACTCATCCAGAAGCGCGACGTTTTTTGGCGTGTTTGCGCGCGATCGCATAACAGTTACCAAAAAATCGTAGATGGACGGGAGTAAGACTGCCTACGATTGATAAGTGGAGGTAACGCTATAATTTGGGCATTAACTAACGCGAGTTAATTCTGGCTTAATTGGTTGAAAACGATGAGTTATTTCGACTAATTTGTCTAAAGATTGTTTGAGTCGTTCCTGAATTTCTACATCGAGTTGAAAGCTTCCATCTTCTAGCTTTTGAATCTGTTTATCGATCGCGTAAACAGATCCTAAAAAATTTCTTGCCCCCAACTCAGACAAAACAGGTTTCAGTGCATAATCGATCGCCAGCAAATGTGCGAGCGTCCCACCAGTAGCGAGGGGTAGAATAAGTTTACCCGATAGTGCTTTTTGCGGCAATAAATCTAAAAAGGCTTTCAGGACTCCAGTATAAGCAGCTTTATAGATGGGAGTGGCAATAATCAAAGCATCTGCCTTTTCAATCGAGACTTGTACGGGTTTTAAGCGAGGGCTATCGTAAAGTCCGAAAACTAAATCCTCAGCAGGCAGATCCCGAACCGATATAATTTCGGTTTGGATGTCTTGTTGCTGTAATAACTGGGTGGCATATTCGAGAATGCCGTAGGTTCTAGAGGGATGAGAAGGACTTCCCGCGATCGCAACTACGTAAACCATTGTTCGATACTCCTTATGTTAATTTTCTAAATAAGCAAAATGTTCTTTTCTCGAAGCTTTACTACTGTTAAGAACGCGATCTAAAATACGTTCTACCAAAGACGCAAAAACAGCATTACCGCGCTGTCGGGGACGAGATATAGGAATGGGAATATCTAACTCCACTCGTCCTGCTTCTAATAAAATGACGCGATCGGCTAAAGTAACCGCTTCTTCGACATCATGAGTAATAAGTAAGGTCGTGAATTGTTGTTCTTGCCACAAACTTTCAATCAGACGTTGCATTTCAATGCGAGTCAGGGCATCGAGTGCCCCTAATGGTTCGTCTAATAGCAACAGGCGCGGTTCGCTGACTAATGCCCGCGCTAAGGCAACTCGTTGGCGCTGTCCGCCGGAAAGTGTCGCAATCCAATCGTCAGCACGATCCTCCAATCCAACTTGTTCTAGTGCCCAGATTGCCCTAGCTTTCCAGTTACCTCTCAATCCCAGTCCGACATTTTCGATTACCTTTTTCCAAAGCAACAATCTTTCGTCTTGAAACATCATCCGTGCAGATTGGTTTAACTGGCGCAATGGTTCTCCATCAATTAACACGCCTCCGCCACTTGGAGTTTCTAATCCGGCAATTAAGCGAAGTAGCGTACTTTTACCGCATCCACTCCGTCCGACGATCGCAACAAATTCTCCAGATGCAACTTCTAAATCTAATTGTTGCAAAACCTGCTTTTTTCCAAAAGCTTTACTTAACTCTAAAACTTTGAGATCTGCACCTCGAACTGTCGAATTCATAAGCAGAGTCTAATAACAGAACAATGAACGGGAGAATCGCATTTAAATTTTGGATCTCGGTTGAGCTTTGAACTAATTACTGATAACTCGGATGCCATTGCAGTAATCTCGCTTCTAAAAGACGGGCGATCGCGTCGGCTAATTTTCCTAATAGGGCATACAATAAAATGCTGAATACAACCACATCGGTTTGCATAAATTCGCGGGCATTCATCGCCATGTAGCCGATACCAGAATCAGAAGCGATCGTTTCTGCGACAATCAGCGTCAGCCACATAATCCCCAAAGCAAAACGCACGCCGACCAAAATTGATGGCATTGCACCTGGAAGAATTACCTGCCAAAATAGCTCCCAGGGTTTTAATCCGTAGACTTTGCCCATTTCTAACAAGCCGCGATCTACAGTGCGAATACCGTGAAAAGTGTTGATATAAATGGGAAATAAAACTCCGATCGCGACCAGAAATATCCTACCAGCATCGCCAATACCAAACCATAATATTACTAGCGGAATCATTGCCAGATGAGGAATATTTCGCAACATCTGTACTGAGGTATCGAATAAGCGTTCCGATAGTGTAAACGCACCATTTAACAATCCCAAAATAAAACCAATCGCACCGCCAATGACAAATCCCGTCAAGGCACGATAAGTACTTGTAGAAATATGATGTAATAACTCACCCGTACTCGCTAATCGAATTGCTGCCTCGATGACGGCTGTGGGTGCAGGTAAGATTCTTGTCGAAATCAAGCCCAACTGCGATAGTACCTGCCATATCAGTATTAATCCAATGGGTACGCCCCAAGGGATAAGGCGATCTATATTTTGTTTGCCGATTAATTTGTACATCGAAATTTTTTTGTTTTTCTGATTTTTGCTTGCCCCCATCCCTTGAAATGGGGTCTAACATAAAAACGAAACTCTAAGTTTTTTATTGTTGGATTTTTCCTATTCCCTATTCCCGTACAGACGCGAAATTACCCTTCGGGAACCCTTGGCGGGAACGCGTCTGTACACCTCCCTACTCCCTAGTTTTATGAATATTGAGTAATCGCTGGTAGTTCCTCGTTAAGCAGCCAATTGCCGACATCTCGTAGTTTGTAATCTACTGGGTCGTGGAGAGTGAAAGTTCGTAAATCTCGCCAGTAGCGATCGAAGCCATACTTAGTAGCAGTGGCACGACTGCCTAACGTTTCAAAGATACGGGTGCTGATATCCAATCCAACGCGAGTTGCTTGAGTTTTGGCAGCAAAAACGGCGATCGCGATTTCACCTCGTTCCTCGTGAGTCAGTGTCCCTTCTTTTTCCCAAGCCGCTTGTACCTCCAATGCAACCTTATCAGCTAGTGCGATCGCGGCTTGTAGTTCGACCCAGAACTCGCCATAATGATGCAAGATGTAGGGATCTTGGGTGGCACTCTCTACCCCAGAAGTCAGCCAGGGTTTAGCAAAGGTTTGAGTGTATGCTTTTCCTGCTTCTAATGCTCCTTCTGCTATGCCAAGATAAATATAGGTTTTGGTCAATTGAGCGATGATACCGAGGAAAGTTGCAAAGGCACTATCGGGAGGGGTGGGATATCCAAAAACCTCATCTTTGTAGACCAAGACGTTTTGGAAGCTAAAACTACTACTATCGGTACGTCGCTGCCCGAAGTTATCCCAATCTTGTTGCGAAACTAACCCCTCTCTTTCCTTGGGAATGACAAATAGCACGGGGACTTCTACACCTTCTTGTTGTGCGGCAAAGACGCGCCGATCTGCGATCGCCACTCCCGTCCCAAAACCTTTAATGCCATTGACGCGAAAATGTTCCCCCTCTGGTGCAATAGTCAGTCGAGTATCTCGCGTATTAATCGCATTTGCCCAAAAGAGATTTTTTTGCGCTGTTTCTCGATAAAATCGCTCTTTTTGCTTTTTGGTTCCAGAGACGTGACCTAAAGCCACCAAGTTGAGGTGATTGCCATAGAGTTGTCCGATAGAACCATCCGCTTTCGAGAGTTTTTGAACTATTTTTAATGCTTCTGCCCAGGTTGCACCAGTGCCACTATACTCTATGGGGACGACTAGAGGAAGCAGACCGCGATCGCGTAATTTCTCGATTTCATCGGTCGGAATACCCGCTTTGGCATCGCGTTCCACTGCGGTTTGCGCTAACTCGCGCGAGAGAGAATCTGCCACAGCTACATAATCTTTCAATTCATTTCGTTCGAGTAATTGCATAAAAACGTTTCCTTGAATTAAGTTGTTTACTTTAGCTTTTCTTTAATAAGTAGCGATCGCCTCATTGAGCATCGATCTTCGCGATCGCATCGGGAATGAAATCAAAATCTAGATAGAATAGATCGGATAAGTTGCATTCGCGCGGAAGAACTTGCTCGACGATTGAGGTATTTGAGCGATCGCAATCTGTTTTTTCCCTCTCTTCGCCATATTTATAACCAAGGATGGCGGGGAGGATTTTCGCCATTGAGGAAATAGTTGCCGACAGCATAGTACTTCCAGCGCACGGGGTCGTGTAAAGTATGCGCTCTTGCATTGCGCCAGTGGCGATCGTAATTAAATTCTTCTAATGTAGATTTAGTACCCGCCAGTTCAAATAGCTTGTTGGTTGCTAGCAAGGATGCCTCCGTTGCCAATGCTTTGGCTTCCGCTACGGCGATAGAAGACTCAACAACTTTCGCTTCTTCTAAACCAGATTCGTAAGCGCGATCGATATATTCGCCCGCGCGACGCAACAATTCTTCCGATGCGTGTATCTGAATGACTACATTTCCTAAATTGTAGAGAGTCAGCGGATCTTCATAGCCGCATTCTAAATTGCTATCCACCCAAGGACGGGTATGATTGCGGACAAAGTAGATCGTATCGCGCAAAGCGGCTTTAGCAATCCCCACATCGACTGCTGCTTGAATAATCTGAGCCACTGCACCCATCGGCGTTGCCCGCTCAAATGCTTTGTAGTGAGGAATGACGTGTTCTGGTTTCACCTTAACATTCTCAAGAATGGTAGTACCGCTTGCCGTGGTGCGCTGTCCAAAACTCGTCCAGTCATCTAAAAGTGTCAGTCCTGGGGCATCTCGTTCGACAAAGGCAACAACTGTATTAGCGTCTTCATTGCTGGCAATGGTGGGAATCCAGTGCGCTAGCAATGCGCCTGCCGAGTAGTATTTGCGTCCGTTGAGAAGATAACCATCTCCAATGCGCGTTAATTTAGTTTGCACGTCTGTCACCGATTTAGTGCCAATTTCTGAGAAGGCATTGCCAAATCGCTGACCTTGCAAGACTAGATCGAAAAAGAAGCGCTTCTGTTCTTCCGTACCATCGAGACGAATCGCTTCGACCATGTACAGATGATTTTGGGGGATTTGCCCTAAGCTAGAGTCTGCCTCAGAGATAATTTTGATGACTTCTGCTAGCGTGGCATAGGATACGCCCGCACCGCCGTATTCTTTAGGGACGATAATCCCCCAGAGTCCGCTAGCTGAATACTTTTTGACTTCTTCTACAGGTAAACGTCGATCGCGATCTCGCTCCGAATCTTCCTTGAGAAATTCAACGGCGAGTTCTTTCGCAATTGCGATCGCTTCTTCGTCATTTTTAATGATACGAGCTTTCGGTTCGGTGCTGACATCAATATTGAGTGTCGTTGTCATCGATATTCTTCCTTTGTGATGTGGGATTAGATTAATTCGGCGTTCAATCTCATGCGGTTACTAATTCGCTTTCGGTGCGACGACGACTTTCTAGCTGACGAACCAGAGGAATGATATCGCGACCAAAAGCTGGAAGATCGTCGCTGTAGTGCAAGAAACCGCCGAGAATGAGATCGACACCTACTTCATGGAATTTTTGAATTCGCTCTGCCACTTGTTCTTTCGTCCCAATTAAACCAGAACGGAAACCATCGTTATATTGCACCAAATCTTCAAAATTAGAATTCGCCCACATCCCAACTTTTTCAGAAGTGGCAGATCCCGCTTGCTTCACAGCTTCGCCGAATCCTTCCACGGCTTCCTTATCTGCCTTGGCAATGATTTCGCGCAATACCTCGCGAGCTTCTTGCTCGGTGTCGCGTACTAAAATAAACGCATTCAAGCCAAACTTTGGCGGAACTTTTCGTCCTTCCTGACGTGCCAGTGCCGTAACTTCTTCAATTTGTGTTTGCACGCCTTCGATAGTATTGCCATTCATAAAATACCAGTCAGACACGCGAGATGCCATGCGCCGCGCCGCTTTTGAATTGCCGCCTTGGAAGATTTCGGGATGGGGATTTTGATTGACGGGTTTGGGTTTGACCCAACCGCCATTAATGCGATAGAAGTCACCTTTGAAATGAAACTCGTCTTCCGTCCACATCCCTTTAAGGACGCGGATAAATTCTTCCGAACGGCGATAGCGTTCGTCGTGGTCTAACCAGGGTTCGCCGTAGATGGTAAATTCTCCTTTAAACCATCCACTGACGACATTCAGTGCAAAACGACCTTTGGAAATGTAATCAATAGTCGAACTCATTTTGGCTACTACGCCAGGATGCCACAGTCCGGGATGCACTGCTGCTATCAGTTTGATTTTTTTGGTGACTGGCGCTAGAGATGCAACTGTCGTCAGTGCTTCTAATTGATACTCGGCACCATAGCTTGCAATAAAGCGAGCTTGCGCTAGGGCATAGTCAAATCCGACTTCTTCGGCAGTTTGGGCAAGCCTTGCGTTGTAATCATACGTCCAGTCGGTGTTTTGGTGAATCTTGCTGACGACTAATCCGCCGCTAACATTGGGTACCCAATATGCAAACTTGATATTTACCATGATGACTCCTCGGTACTGTTGGTTTGTTAATTAATTATTTGAGGCTGTTATCAAAACTTGCTGCCAAAACATCGAGCAGATCGATAAAGCGAAATGCTGAAATAAAATACTTTAAGCCGAGCGGAATATTGTAATAAAAACCTTACCACAGATAGATAAGAAAAAGAAGTACTTTTGATTACAATAGCCAAGCGGTTTTCATCATTTTTTGCAAAAAGAGACTATAAAGCGATCGCAAAAATGCTTCGCTACATCTTATGAAAAAATCGCCTAAAAAGCTTGTTAAACAGGCTTTTTAAACCAAATTGTTCCTGGGAATAACTTTGTGTTTATTTAATTTAATTTGGTAAGCCAAACAAGGGACGCAGGCGGATGCCAATAGCGCTTCCGGCTATAGCACAGGCAATCCACACCCATCCATGCAAACTAGTAGAAGCAATTCCACTAAAGAAAGCGCTGACATTACAGCCAAAAGCCAGCAACGCGCCATAACCCATAATCAGTCCGCCGAGTAAAGCGCTGGCGATCGCGCTCAAAGTAAACTGAGTTTTAGGCGCTAACCGACCTGCTAACGCTGCTGCCAACACGGCCCCTAAAACGATACCGATATTCATCACCGAACTAACATCGGCAAACAGTCCGCCACTGAGTACTTGTTGCCCCATGTCGCCACTCCAAAAAGGGCTAGAAGAGGGATTCCAACCTAAAGCAGTGGCAAGTTGTGCCGACCATAGAGTAAAACCCCAAGTAATCCGCCACGGTTGACCGGAAAGCAGCAAAGTTATCCAATTGAGAACGGCTAGCGCGATCGCACCCGTCCATAGCGACCAAGGGCCGTAAAAGAGTGTGCGAAGGGACAAAGGAACAATCTCGTTTGTGCCTTCGGGTTTCCTTTGTCCGTTCCACCACCAGAGGATAACTGCTAGCAACAACAACAAGATTAGTTGCACAAAGATAGCACTTATCCAACCTAGCGACTGACCCAGAGAAATTGGCTCTACAGAAGGCAAAACTGCCCAAGATTGGCGAGTTAGACTTGCCCAAAAAGCACCAAGGCAGAAAGTAAATAGAGTAAACAGCATCGAGATACTGCCGCCTCCAATAGTATAAAGAGTACCGCAGCCACAGCCTCCACCGAGTTGCATCCCAATTCCGAATAGCATTGCCCCAATCGCACCTTGTACGCCTACGGGAGCCACCGCGCCTTCTGCCATTCCGGTTGCCAAGACAGGGGCAAAAAGAATAGTCGCGATCGCAAGCATGACCAACTGGGCATACATCCCTTTCACCTCTCGCTTAACCAACAGTTTGCGGTAAGCAGAGGAAAAGCCAAAGCTTGAATGGTACAGCGTCACTCCCAACAATCCACCAATGAGGAATAAAACGCTCTGCCGCCAGCCATAGGAGCTTAGAGCAACCGCGATCGCCGTTAATGATGCTACGGTTAAAGTAACGGCTAATCGTTGCGGTCTGCGAGGGGGTGTCAAGGATTCGCCTTTTAGTTGAGAGTCTGGGGTACTATTCATTAGTCTTTTGGTGGCGGCTCGCTTGGCTTACACGAGAAAGGGGTTTGAAGATCTTGGGCAACTGCGCTGCTTTGATTATCTAGGAAAATTAATGTCATTATTGCCGCGATCGCCCCTACAATTTTAAACTTCATGACTCAACTCCTACCAAAATTACTAATTTTGCACCACTGTTTCCGCTCCAGTGGCAACGGGTAGATCGGTGGTGCTATATTCCGTCCAAGAACCTTCATAAATTCGCACCTTGGGATAGCCTAGTAAGTGTTTCAGCACGATATATTGTAGGGTGGCTTCTCGTCCGGTGCTGCACGTCACAATGATGTCATCTGATGGTTTAATTCCTCTGTCTGCCAGTAGTTGGCGGATCTCATCTAGGGACTTGAGCTTGTGCGGATTTTGCAGCGATTCTTGGGAATTGTTGGCTTGAGTGAAGGTCGGCCAGGGAATATTGCGCGCGCCAGGGATATGTCCGTTTCGCACCCAAATATCCTCCTTCCCCTGGAACAGTTCTTCTGGTCTGGGGTCGATAAAGACAACACCTGCTTTACCAATTAACGGTTTTACCTCGTCGAGGGCGACGCGAATGGTCGGATTATCGCGTCCGGTAAAATTTCCAGGTGTATAGCGAGGAAATTCCTTTATTACGGGCTGACCCAATGCTTTATAACCCGTATAACCACCGTCGAGGACAGCAATATCTTTAACTCCAAAACGCTCCAATAGGTAAGCTACCATTGTTGCACCCAACACATCTCGCCCGTCGGAGTAGACTAAAACGCGACTGTTATCGCTTACGCCCGATTGAGCGAAAATACTTGCCAATTTTTGGTTATCCCAGTATTGCACTGGCAGAAATCCATTAGGGCCGCGAAAGGCACTGTCAGCAATATTCACAGCACCAGGAAGATGTCCGGTTATGTAGTCTAACGGATTGGTACGAACATCTAAAACTCTAAAATTGGGATCTCGTGCGTTGCTAGCTACCCAATCAGGCGAAACGAATTGAATGCTAGATGGAGTAGTAGCTAGAGAAGGGGAAAAGAACAGTGGAATAGCAATAATACTCGCGATCGCAACGGCTAGCAAGGCAAAGAACTTAGGTTTTTTTCGATTTGTCCAAAGGGATTTTCGTCTCATTAGCTTTCTCTTATAACAAAACCAATCATAAAAAACACAAATTTATCGAGTTACTGCCAGACGAACCGATTTCAATCCATCTGCTTCTAGCAATGTGACTGTCTGTTCGACATCTCGTTATTGCCAGCAAATCCAGTTGAGTTTAAACGTTAACATTCAAAGCTTAGGCACTATGGGTTTTAGCTCCCATTGCCTCTGCTGTATTAACTTTTTCGCTCAAGCGTTCGTAGGGACGGCGTAGATTTTGGGTTTCAACTTCCCAGATATAGCCATGAATAACCACATCATCGGGAATAAGAGGGGAACTTCGCAGCAATTCCACCTGTTTGTCTGTAATGGCATCGACATCAGTAAAAGTCTTAATCCAAGTCGAAAAAACACCTCTAGGCAGTTTCAAATCGGGTAATGCCGGATCGATAATGACCTCATCAACATCAATCCCTTGCTCTTTTAAAGCTTGGGTGAGAAAATCGCCCGAAGCCGTCATCATGCCGCATTCAGTGTGATTAATGACGATAATTTCTTTTGTGCCAAAAAACTGCGTCGTTAGCATTGCAGAACGAATGGCATCATCTGTCACCAGTCCCCCAGCATTGCGGAAAATATGAGCATCTCCTTCGCCAATCCCCAAAGCTTTCTCTACAGGTAGTCGTTCGTCCATACAAGCTAACACCCACAAACGCTTATTATTGGGAATCTCTAATTGTCTCCTTAACGCCCAGTTTTGCTTTTCTTCAATTTCGCGATCGATTTGCTCGTGTAAACTCATAATTACTCTCCTTTACTCTCTGCGCCTCTGCGTCTGGAGCGTGAGACAAACATCCCCTAATCCACCGCACTCGCCCTTCTAATTTGCTGCTTTGGAAAATCATCATTTGCCATAATCTCCCCAAAAGGACTAAACATCACCTGCTGCTGAATAGTTGGCAGATTATCTAACGGCAAACGAGGGAATAACAATTCCGCCACGCGATAAGCTTCTTCTAAATGGGGATAACCAGACAGAATAAACGTATCGATGCCCAAATCAGTATACTCCAACATCCTTGCGGCTACCGTATCGGGGTCGCCCACCAAAGCCGTTCCTGCACCACCGCGCACCAAACCGACTCCCGCCCACAAATTCGGGCTAATTTCTAAAGCTTCGCGACTGCCATTATGCAACTGACTCATGCGTTTTTGTCCTTCCGAGTCCATACGAGAATAAGCTTTTTGTGCAGTTGCGATCGCATCTTCATCGACATAGCGAATCAAGCGATTAGCTGCATCCCAGGCTTCACTTTCGGTTTCTCGCACGATAATATGCAATCGAATGCCAAATCTGAGGGTTCGTCCTCGTGCTTCTGCCAGACGGCGCACCGAAGCAATTTTCTGAGCGACTTGTTCGGGGGGTTCTCCCCATGTCAAATAGACATCGACGTGCTTGGCAGCAATTTCTTGAGCGATAGGCGAAGAACCGCCAAACCATAGGGGCGGATAGGGTTGCTGAACGGGAGAAAAGAGTAATTTTCCGCCTCTGATGTCGAGATAATCGCCTTTCAAGTTAGCATCTTCTCCCGATGCGATCGCTCGCCAGGCACTCAGAAATTCATCGGTTAGTTTATAGCGATCGTTGTGACTTAAATGTAGTCCATCTCCCGCTAATTCTACCGGATCGCCGCCTGTCACGACGTTAATTAATAAACGTCCTTCTGAGATGCGATCGAATGTTGCTGCCATTCTCGCCGCCACGCCTGGGGATACTAAACCAGGACGTATTGCTACGAGAAAGCGCATCTGTTGGGTGTGCGATACTAAAGTTGAGGCAACAATCCAGGCATCTTCGCAAGAACGTCCAGTCGGTAGCAATGCCCCAGTATAACCCAGGCGATCTACTGCTTGAGCAATTTGCTTGAGATAAGATAAATCGGTGGAACGTCCGCCAATTCCCGTACCCAGATAGCGACCATCCCCATGTGTTGGAATAAACCAGAGAACCTGCATTGTTCCTTATCTCCTTAATTTGTGACATAAAATCGCAAGAATCATGTTTTTTTTCCGAACTCTTAAATTCCTGTCTACTGTAATGACACCATTCGCAGTGCTAGAGTGGATGTAACGATATATCGCGTCTCTACTACTGAACTCCTTTAAAGACGAGGCATGGGGGCTGTAAAGACGCGATAGATCGCGTCTCTACTTCCGCCCATTGAATGCCGTCGCGAAATGAAAGCGTCTCTACTCCTAAACTACTCATTACTTACTTGGGCGACTTCCTGAACTAGAACGGGTTCGGGCAACAGCTTTAATTGATAGAAGGTATCGGCTATTTGCTGCTGATAAGCCACTACTTCTGGTTTAATCGGTTGAATTCCTACTGGACTGCGTTGCAAAACTTCTTCCAAGGTTGCCACATC
>JALOOL010000293.1 GCA_025454425.1 Hydrococcus sp. Prado102
CGACCCCATCGCCAGCACCAATGACTAGCACGTCTTTTACGCTAGAATGCGTCTGCATGGGGACGTGTACGAGCATTTCATGATAAGATGCTTCGTCTGCTTCGGTACACATGACCATGCGATCGATGGTTAAGATTTTCCCGTTGCCATAGGTATCGAAGACTTCGACGGTTTGATAGGGAGAATCTTCTTTAAACAGGCGATCGCCTTTGATACGAAATGATAGCGCCATCTTCCCGTTGCTATCTATGATCCATTCAGACGGATTGAATTGTTCGGGAGTAGTCATCTTCAAATGAGTGCGCGATCGCAATTTAACTTTCACCGACTCAGTATACGACGTCAGCGCGATCGGCTCAAGTCTTTATAAAGTCGAAAGTCGAAAGTCGAAAGTCGAAAGTCGAAAGTAAATATTTCCCCCAATTTGTCCGAAAGGCTGATAACAGTTCTCTTTATGGATGAGATAGCCTATCTTTAACATTTTTTTCGAGTTTAAGCAAGTCTTAAAAATTATTTTATTGACTTTTCTGGCTCTAACAAAGTTATATTTCTATTAATATCAATAATCACCATCAATTTTTTATTGGTTTTTCAAAGTTAATCAAACGGTTAATTAACATTAATTAATATTTTTTAAAATAGCTTATAAAATAAAGTTAAAGAATCTTAGTAAAAATCGAAAGATGAAGCTTTTCTAAAGTTTTTAGAAACTAGGTTAAAAATAGGTTAAAAAAGTCAATGTTTTTAAATTGTAAAAACCTCTAAATCTTGCCAAAGAGTCATTGGCTTGATTCAAGATTTGCAACTAAAAAGCCGATAACTCTTATAAGTCTTTTTTAAAATTGTTATTGTTGTAAGAAAATAACCAGGGGGAAATTTATGACCGTAGCTGTCCCTAAAGAAAGAGAGACAAGCGAACCGACTGCCATACAAAATCAAAAAACAAAAAAAATTGGCGTACCTAAAGAAATATATCCGAATGAATGTCGAGTTGCTGTTACACCCGATACAGCAAAAAAATTACAAAAATTGGGATTTGAAATATTAATCGAAACAGGCGCAGGAAAAACGGCTAACTTTTCTGATGAAGCTTATATAGAAGCAAATTGCCAAATTGTGCCCGATACTCGAACGCTTTGGAGTGAAGCAGAGATTATTTTAAAAGTGCGATCGCCCGAACCTCAAGAGGTAGAAATGCTTCCTGAAGGCAAAACCCTAATTAGTTTTATTTGGCCGGGGCAAAATCAAGAATTACTGACTAAACTAAGCGATCGCCAAGCCACCGTATTAGCGATGGATGCCGTCCCGCGTATCAGCAGGGCGCAAAAGATGGATGCCCTCAGTTCGATGGCTAATATTGCTGGCTATCGGGCTGTTGTAGAAGCCGCCAATCATTTCGGACGCTTCTTTACCGGACAGATAACAGCAGCCGGAAAAATGCCCCCTGCTAAGGTTATGGTAATTGGTGCTGGGGTAGCCGGACTGGCTGCTATTGGGACAGCTAAAGGGTTAGGCGCGATCGTGCGTGCTTTCGATACCCGTCTTGAAGTAAAAGAACAAGTCGAAAGCATGGGCGCAGAGTTTCTAGAACTCGATTTTAAAGAAGACGGATCGGGTGCGGGCGGTTACGCCAAAGTGATGAGTAAAGAGTTTATCGAAGCTGAGATGGCATTATTTGCCGAACAAGCCAAAGAAGTCGATATTATCATCACTACAGCCTTGATTCCAGGAAAACCAGCCCCTCGTTTGATTACCGAGGAAATGGTAGCGACCATGAAAGATGGTTCGGTCGTTGTCGATATGGCGGCGGAACAAGGGGGCAACTGCGAAGTAACCAAGCCTAATGAAGTGTATCGCTACAAAGGAGTTACCATCGTTGGGCTAACCGATTTGCCATCTCGTATGGCAAGTCAATCGAGTCAGCTTTATGGAACAAATATATGGCACTTGCTCAAAGATATGGGCGGTGCAGAAGATTATAAAGTTAATTTTGAGGACGAAGTAGTTCGAGGTGCGTTGGTATTGCACGAAGGAAAAATTACCTGGCCGCCACCGAAAATTCATCCTCCTTCTCCCCAAGCAAAACCAACAACTCAAGCAAAAACAACTCCTGCAATCGTTAAGGAAACGCCAAAAAAGGGTAGCGGCTTGCTTTGGATGGTTATAGCTGGATTGGCGTTATTAGGCATGGGAATCGCAGCACCGCCATCGTTCCTGTCCCATTTCACCGTATTTATTCTGGCTTGTTTCGTCGGTTGGCAAGTGATTTGGAGTGTAACGCCAGCATTACACACGCCATTGATGAGCGTCACTAATGCGATTAGCGGCATCATCATTATCGGCGGAATGCTTCAGATTTCTGGGCCTCTCAATTCACCGACAACCATTTTAGGCGCGATCGCGATTCTTGTCGGTACTATCAACGTTTCTGGCGGCTTCCTCGTTACCCAACGAATGCTCAAGATGTTCAAGAAATAAATGGCGCGTGCCCAATTGTAGGGGCGCATGGCGTGCGCCCTCTCCCATCGAATAGCGTGCGCCCCAACCATCAATAGGAAAGATAAAACCAAAAATTATGTCAAATAGTTTAATTACAGTCGCATATATTGCGGCGATCGCACTCTTCATCCTCAGCTTGGGCGGACTGTCGCATCAAGAAACAGCGCGTAAAGGTAACGTTTACGGCATCGTTGGAATGCTCCTTGCCTTTGGTGCTACCGCCTTGAGTTCCCAGGTCACGGGATACGGGATATTAATTTCTGTTATCCTCCCTGGGGCGGTTATAGGTGCGATCCTTGCTTCTCGCGTTGCCATGACCTCCATGCCAGAATTAGTGGCAATGCTGCATAGTTTTGTCGGTTTAGCCGCCGTTTTGGTCGGAATTGGCAATTATCTCAGTCCCGATCCTGCCTTGGTAGGGACAGAAGAAACGATTCACCTCATCGAAATTTATGTAGGGGTATTTATTGGGGCAGTTACTTTCACGGGTTCGATTATCGCCTTTGGAAAGTTACGTGCCATTATTAGCAGCAAACCTCTGATGTTACCCGCCCGTCACTTCCTCAATTTGGGGATGGTAATCGCTACTTTATGGCTGGGATTCCAGTTTATGACGGCAGAATTTCCTCATGGACTGCAAAGCTTGTTAATCATGACGGGAATCGCTTGTGTCTTGGGGCTTCATTTGGTCGCAGGGATTGGCGGCGCGGATATGCCAGTGGTTATTTCCATGCTTAACAGCTATTCGGGATGGGCAGCCGCAGCAGCAGGTTTTATGCTTTCCAACGACCTCCTAATCGTCACGGGGGCACTGGTGGGAAGTAGCGGTGCAATCCTCAGCTATATCATGTGCCGCGCGATGAACCGTTCCTTTATTAGCGTCATTTTGGGCGGTTTTGGCGAAGGTGCGAGCAAACCTGCCGCCAAAGGAGAACAACAGCCAGCGGGCGAAGCGAAAGCAACCACCGTTGAAGAAACCGCCGAACTATTGCGCAATGCCAAAAGCGTTATTATTACTCCTGGATACGGAATGGCAGTTGCCCAAGCACAACACGCCGTCTCGGAGATAACCAAGATTCTACGCGATCGCAAAGTCAACGTCCGCTTCGGCATCCATCCAGTAGCAGGAAGACTTCCAGGACACATGAACGTCCTACTCGCAGAAGCCAACGTACCCTATGATATCGTTCTCGAAATGGACGAAATTAACGAAGACTTCTGTGAAACCGATGTCGTACTGGTGATTGGGGCAAACGATACGGTTAATCCTAGCGCCCTTGAAGATCCTAGCAGTCCGATCGCAGGAATGCCCGTGTTAGAAGTATGGAAAGCTGCCAATGTAGTCGTCATGAAGCGCAGTATGGCAAGCGGCTATGCTGGAGTCGATAATCCGTTGTTTTACAAAGAGAATACGCAAATGCTTTTTGGCGATGCGAAGAAGAATGTCGATTCGATTCTCGTTAGCTTGCGAGAAAGTAAAGGAACAAGTGCCGATAAAGTCTTAGTTGCAAGCTGAGGAGTATTTCCTAGCTGAACTTTTACAAAATAGCGATCGCTTTGAGTTTAATTGTCAGGGCGATCGCTATCTGTTTTAACGTTATAATTACCCGAAATGGCGTGCCCGTTGCTCGCATTGTTCCTTGTCGGACGAAAACATCCTTTACAGCACATTATCCTCTGCGAGGTATGCCAATTAAAATCGCCGATGATTTTGACGAACCCATGCCAGAACTTTGGGAAGCTTTGGGCGAATGATTTTGTTAGATACTCATGTTTGGCTGTGGCTAGTACGCAACTACCAGGTAATTTTCATAAAGATCCAGCAGACCGAATCCTAGTTGCGATCGCCCTACGCTACAAAATTCCTATAATAACTTGCGATAATAAAATTCTTAGCTACGATCGCGTAATAACTGTTTGGTAACTTAAGAGCGATCGCGAAACCTATGACAACGACAACTAATTTGGGTTCTACACCGCCAGTTAATTCGGTCAGTCCTCTAACATGGGTTAAGAAAAATCTATTGAGTAGTTGGTTTAACAGCATTTTAACGATTCTCAGCCTTTTATTTATCTATTGGCTGGCATCGGGACTGCTTGGCTGGGCGTTTACTCAAGCACAATGGGGCGTTATCGGTGCTAACCTGCGCCTCTTTTTTGTGGGATTATATCCTGAAAGTTTAATTTGGCGACCTTGGACGACGCTTGGAATTATTATAGGCTTGAGCGGTTTATCTTGGGGAATTTTAACGCGATCGCGATCTTTATTTTCCCGAACCACGCTAATCATTTTAAGCATTTTAGCTGCTGCTGGTTTTGCCATTTCCATTCCTGCGGGAATTCAATCTAGCTTAATTCTGTTGGGAATGTTGTTGCTGTTGGTAGTTGGTGCAGTTGCAGGAAGACAAATAGGAATGCGGTTTCCTGCGATAGGGAGTTGGTTGCCCCTTGTTTGGCTAGTGGCATTTTTTGTCATGCTATGGTTGCTAGAAGGGGGACTTTTCCTAAGACCAGTCAGACGAGACGATCTTAGCGGACTGATTCTTACGCTGTTCGCTGCTGTTGTCAGCATTGTTCTATCGTTTCCTTTTGGCGTATTGCTAGCGTTAGGAAGACAAAGTTCTTTACCTGCAATTCGCTGGCTATCGATCGCGTATATAGAATTAATCCGGGGACTTCCCTTACTTGGCATTCTATTTATGGCACAGGTAATGCTACCGTTGGTATTGCCCCCCAACGTTCGACCCGATCGCGTAGTACGCGCGATCGCGGGTTTTACGCTTTTTAGTGCTGCTTATCTCGCCGAAAACGTTCGCGGTGGCTTGCAATCGGTTCCTCGCGGTCAAACTGAAGCGGCTAAAGCGTTGGGATTGAGTACGCCTTTGGTTTTAACTTTTATTGTTCTTCCCCAAGCAATTAAAGCCGTTATTCCAACTATTGTGGGACAGTTTATTAGCTTATTTAAAGATACTTCGCTATTGGCGATCGTTGGTCTAGTCGATCTGTTGGGAATTTCGCAATCGATTCTCGCCAGTCCTAAATATTTAGGACGTTACGGAGAAATTTATCTTTTTATTGCTCTAATTTACTGGATTTTCTGCTATTCGATGTCTCTTGCCAGTAGAAACTTAGAAAAGCAATTGGGAGGAAGAAATCAGTGACCAGCTATCAGAAGTCGGAAGTCGTTGGCGAAGCCCGTCCCTTGGACGTAAGTCGAAAGTCGAAAGTCGGAAGTCGGAAGTAAAAAGACTTGGGGGAATATCTACTACTTTCCTCCTGAACTCCTGAACTTTGAACTTTGAACTACTATAATTGCCACAATCTAGACTAACTTACCGTCAATTGAAGGTACGATATAAGGTTGCCTACAGTCATACGGAAATTATGCCCAAAGCTTACGCGATCGGACTTGGAAGATCTGGAATTGCTGCAACAAAGTTACTTAAAAGAGAGGGTTGGGAAGTCATTCTCAGCGATCGCGCTAACAGCGAATCTCTACAAAAAACCCAGAAAGATTTAGAAAAAGAAGGTCTTACCGTTAAACTAGGTCATAATTTATCGCTTGAAACCGATTTACCCGATCTCATCGTTGTCAGTCCTGGCGTTCCTTGGGACATTCCCATTTTAGTCGAAGCAAGAAATCGGGGAATCGATACGATTGGAGAACTCGAACTCGCTTGGCGCTATCTCAAGTCTTTTCCCTGGATAGGCATTACGGGAACGAATGGCAAAACGACTACAACCTCTCTCATTGCAGCGATTTTTAAAACTGCCCAATTGAATGCGCCTTCGTGCGGTAATATCGGTTATGCAGCTTGCGAACTCGCTTTGTTAGGACAATCCTATGATTGGATTATTGGAGAAATCAGCAGCTATCAAATCGAGTCTTCTGTTGAACTAGCGCCTAAAATCGGTATTTGGACGACATTTACACCCGATCACCTCAATCGTCACAAAACTCTAGAAAACTATTACAACATCAAAGCGTCCCTACTCAAACGCTGCAATTATCGAATTTTTAATGGGGACGATCCTTATTTGCGTAGCATTGGCTTGCAACAGTGGCAGAATGCTTATTGGACAAGCATTTATGGCAAGGATAAACTGTTGTGCGATCCGTCAAAAGGCGTTTATATCGAAGACAGTTGGATAACGGCTTTTGGAGAATTAATTATGCCCGTACATCTGTTTAAAATGGTAGGGGCGCACAATCTGCAAAACTTACTCGTTGCAGTAGCGGCGGCGCGATTAGCCCGAATCGATAAAAATGCAATTTCCCAGGCGATCGCAACTTTTCCAGGCGTTCCCCATCGTCTCGAATATATCTGTACCATATCGGGAATCGATTTTATCAACGACAGTAAAGCGACTAACTACGATGCCGCAGAAGTCGGTTTAGCTTCGGTGCGATCGCCTGCTATTGTTATTGCTGGGGGAGAAGCAAAAGAAGGTGACGATACAAAATGGATTGAAGTCATTCGCAGCAAAGCAGCAGCAGTATTATTAATTGGGGATGCCGCACCCGCTTTTGCACGACGGTTGCAAGCATTGGGTTACGAGTCTTATGAAATTGTCGAGACGATGGATAATGCAGTCAAACGAGGTTTAGAACTTGCCCAAGAAAACGCTGCACGAGTCGTCTTATTGTCGCCTGCTTGTGCTAGTTTCGACCAGTATCAAAGTTTTGAACATCGGGGCGAACATTTCCGACAGTTATGTTTGCAATTGCAATAATAGAGAATTGAGGCGTTGCTGTTGTACCCCGCGCGATCGTCTGTTTTTGCGAACTACGTACAAAAACAAAACATTGGCTTAAAATTAAGGCTATCTCGAAGTAATCTACTGTTGTTTTTCTTTATTCCCTAAAATTAGTTGATGAGTTTTCTGCCCTTTTAGCTTAATATCAATGCTTGCTAAGGGTTTATCCAAGCCATATTCTTGAATTTTATTGCGATAAGTTTTAAATTCGCGATCGCGCTTTCCTTCTACCAATAAATTTAATAAAAATGAAATAAGCAGGTAAACATAATTAATTACACACTGAGTTACCCTCAATCCCTTGAACTACCTTGTAAACAAGAAGCTAGATGTGTAAATAATTTTGTGTAAGTACTTAACGGCATCATTAGCTACTACATTTTCTGGTCGTTTCATTTGCCATCGATTGTTTTCTCGATTTGTTTTTTCAAATTCCAAGTTGTCTTTTTGAGTTTTAATAGTTAATTTTTGAATGTCTTCTTTTTTAAAGTTAAAAATTTTATCTCCATCGGCTTGAAGATGGGAGCATCCCATTTTTGTATAAATAAAACATTATTCGCGAGAATGTTTCGCGAATAAAAGTCTAGTTTATTTACTTTCTTGTTCTTCATCATAAGC
>JALOOL010000294.1 GCA_025454425.1 Hydrococcus sp. Prado102
GGATCGATGAAATAATCTTCGCTATCTGGCTCTATGACAATAAACCAGTTTTAATGTTCCTTAAATTTCCTATTTTTAGAGTAGCTAAATCTATCTCAATCTCTTCCCTATTCCCTGTTCTCTATTGCCTATTCTCTTCGATTAACAAATCATTTAAAAGCGTGACAGCTTATTAGGAAAAAGGTTTAATCCAATAACGATCTAGTGCTAAATCGAGAATAAAACGAGCGATCGCAAAACAAAAAATACTTTCAAATCCAACTACACTCAAAACCCAAGCATTTTGCATTAAATTGTCCGATACTTCTACGGGTGCAAACCCTCGCACCAAACTAAATGCCAATACTGCACCGTCCTTAAGATGAGAATTGCGATCGCTCCTGACAATATAACGGTAGGTCACGCCAAAAAGAAACCCACTCAAAAGCGCGATCGCGACTTTAACCAATAAATTTATCTCGATTTCTGCTTGTAAGAGTGCGAGTTTTTCAAAGCGAACGGCTAAAATGAGACTGTTGAACAGCATGGCGATCGAATAAGCCAACATAAAAGAAATTGCTGCCAAAGTTCCAGCTTTAAGAGATTCTATTCGTTCTGTTAGCGATATTCCCACTAAATTACCCCTCCAAAAGATAGCCGAATAGAAGTATCATAGATTTCTGTAGTAGCTTTATAGCGTTGTTTTAAAAGACAGATACAAATATGGATATTTTGGCACTAGGTTGGGTTAGCATTTTAGCGCTATTTACTTGGTCGATCGCAATGGTTGTTTGGGGTCGTAACGGTTTTTAGTACGAGACGTGGAAACACATTCTCTTTACAATGTAATTTTTTTAATCGCATTCGTCCTACTCGTCTTGGTTAGTGGTGGGATCGCCTACTTGACTATTGTCGAGTGGCGCGATCGCCGTCGTCAAGACCGAGACAAAAAGATGGGTCGTTAAATTCATTCAAAAAAAATCAACTTCGAGAAGCTTATGGGACTTTTTGACCAGGTTTTATCGGCGATCGAAAATCCCGATCGACAAGCAAATCCCGACCAACTCGGTCAGATTTTGGGAACCGTACAACAACTGGCAAGTAGTAAAGGGATAGATCCTTCCGTGACTCAAACCGTTACATCGGTTGTCGGTCAATATGTTCGTTCGGCATTGCAACAGCAACGAACAACGGGTGGAAACGAACAGATTGCTAATCTCATCGAGCAATTTAGCGGTACTGGCGCAAATCCCGCCGCTGTGGAAGCTTTATTTAGTCCCCAACAGCAGCAACAAATCTCTCAAGATGCGGCTAGCAAGACGGGACTAAATGCCGATACGATTAAATCTATGCTGCCAGTTTTGACCCCAATTATTCTGAACTTGTTGCGATCGGGAAAACAAACTGGGACTGCTTCTGGTTCGTCCTCAAATTCGGTACTTAACAGCTTTTTAGATAGCGATGCCGATGGAGATGTCGATATTGGAGATGCTTTGTCATTTGCTGGTCGCTTTTTAAATCGGTAAACGCGATCGCAATAAGTTTAAGGATGAGTAGGAAACTTTCTCCTACTCATTATTTTTTCTTGAGAAATCCCAATGCACTCAATGCAAATAAACCAATCGCTGCTGTCGTACCAGGTTCTGGAATTTCGGTAACTTGAGGAGGTGGCGGTGGTGGTGGTGGTGGTGGGATCTTTCCTTCTAGTTTGCTACTTCCTTCTCTACTCGTTCCTGCTTTTCCTACACTCTGCAAGCGTACCCCAAATGTTTCGTCAGTAAAGTCACCCAGATCTAAACCAGTTGCTTTGAGGTCAAAGGTCACTGCTTGGTAGTCGTCTTGTCCGTCTTTTAATCCTCCCTTACCTATTTGCACTCCGACTTCAAATGTTCTTTGTACTCCACCTCCGTTGAGATTGACGTTATTATCTAAATCTGTCCTGCCATCTGTAGTCGAACCGGATTTGTCAAGAAATAGCTTACCAAATCCTTTAGTATTACTGACTGTTAATGTAGCGCCAGGGTTAGTCGATACTGGGACAATTGAGAGTTGATTAATAAGCGAATTGTCTTTTAGATTAAAGAAAAGTCCGACAATATCTGCAATATTTCCCGTCTTAGACGAATCGACTGCTGCTGTCACTCTCACTGTATTAGAGCCAGCAAATAGATCGTTTAAAGTGACCTTAACTTGAGCATTATTGCCTGTAAAAGGAGAGAGATTAAAAGTTAAACTAGCAGCTTGAACTGGGGAAAACGCAGAAGATGCGATCGCAACCCCAACCGCTAATAAAGAAGAATTTATTAGTGTCGAAAAATATGTTTTCATTTTTTATAAGATTGATTCTTTTCTCAAACTTAGTATTTCTAGGAAAAATTACTTAAGTGTCTATAGATCGAAGCTAACAAGAAGACTTGCGCGATCGCTATGCTTTCATCTAATCTTTAAATAAATAAGCCTTATTATGAAATTTCGATGAAGTCTATTGTCAATTAAATTTTTGTAGATTAAATTTGCAGAAAAAAATTTACAAAAACCTAATTTGCTCAAATTTTACGAGGTTTGAAATTAAATAATTCTCTTTGGTAAGTTACAATCGACAATTGACAGGCGATTGACTTTGATGCTGCGCTTTGCGCGATCGCGAAATCTCGTTACACTTTATGAAGATGTGTAACTTGCGATCGCGAACAGCAGACTATGGAATATCGACGGTTTGGTCGTACAGAATTACAAATGCCTGTTTTCTCTTGTGGAGGAATGCGTTATCAGTATCAATGGCAAGATCTTCCTGCATGGAAAATTCCCAAAAATAACCAACGCAATCTCGAAGAAACAATCTGTCGCTCCCTAGAAGTTGGTATTAACCACATTGAAACGGCGAGGGGTTACGGGACTTCTGAAATGCAATTGGGAAAAATTTTGCCAAAGTTTCCTAGAGAAAAACTCATCGTACAAACTAAAATCTCACCACAAGAAGATCCTAGAGAGTTTCGCAAACAATTCGAGCGATCCCTTGCTTTTTTGAAACTCGATTATGTCGATTTACTATCGCTTCACGGCATCAATACGGAAGAACTTTTACATCAAAGTATTCGACCCGGTGGCTGTTTAGATGAGATCAAAAAGTTACAGCAACAAGGAAAAGTAAAATTTATTGGTTTTTCAACTCATGGCCCCACAGAAGTCATTATTAAAACCATTGAAACCAATGAATTTGATTATTTAAATCTCCATTGGTATTATATCAATCAAATCAATTGGGCAGCAATAGAAGCAGCACAAAAGCACGATATGGGGGTGTTTATTATCAGCCCTTCCGATAAAGGCGGACAACTTTATAACCCCCCTCAAAAATTGGTTGAATTGTGCCAACCGTTGAGTCCGATGGTTTTTAACGATCTATTCTGTCTCTCTCATCCTCAAGTGCATACGTTGAGTTTAGGTGCAGCGAAAGCAACAGATTTTGACGAACATTTAAAAGTTCTGTCGCTGTTTAATAAAGCCGACGAAGTTTTAATTCCAATTTTAGAACGGTTAGAACAAGAAGCGATCGCAATCTTAGGAGAAAATTGGTTCCGCACTTGGGACATTGGTTTGCCAAACTATCAAGAAACGCCAGGAAATATTAACATTCGTACAATCTTGTGGCTGAGAAATTTAGCATTGGCTTATGACCTAATAGACTATGCAAAAATGCGCTACAATATGTTAGGAAATGCAGGTCATTGGTTTCCAGGCGAATCGGCAAAACGCATTAATGAAATAGATTTACGTCAATGTTTAGCTAATAGTCCTCATGCCGATAAAATTCCTGAGTTATTATTAGATGCTCATCGTCTTTTAGCTGGTGAAACCGTTAAGCGCTTGTCTCAAAGTTAAAGATTATTTCTATTTGAGGATGAGCTTACATTGGTCTTCTGCTTTCACTGCAATAATCGTGCAAGGTTTTAAATTTTTGAGATGTTTAATTTACGTATAAGCAACACTGAAGAAGCCGATATTGACTACATTTTAGAAGCTGAAAGCGATAATGAGAATAGCCAATATATAATTCCTTGGTCGCGCGAACATCATTTTCAAGCAATGAAAAATCCCGATATTGCTTACCTAATTATACAAGACGGAATGAAAGTTGGTTATGCAATTTTAGCTGGACTGCTCGAACCAAATCAAAGCATTGAATTTCGTCGGATCGTCATTACAAAAGAAGGAAAAGGTTACGGAAAAGCAACAGTTGAGATCGTTAAGAAGTTAGCATTCGATACTTATCTAGCTCATCGATTGTGGCTAGATGTGAAAATTCAGAATTATCGTGCCCAAGCAATTTATAGTAGAGCGGGTTTTATAGTAGAGGGAACACTACGCGAATGCCTTAAATTAGGAGATAAATATGAATCATTAATAGTTATGTTGATGTTGCAGCAAGAGTATAAAAAGAGCAAGTTCAATTAGTCTGAAATAAAAGCACAACAAATTAGACCTCCTGCATAAGTCTTCTAACCTTTGATTAGATGAGGGAAAAGACATTTATTCAAAAGTGAAAACTAGAAACTTTTAAGTATTAATTTACTTTCGCAGGAGGTCTATTATGTTGCAGCAAACTATAGCCATTCTTTAGATGATGAGATACATAGCTTATAGTTTTAAGGCAGTAGGGAGTAGGCACTCTTATAAATGTACTTCCTAGCTGTGAGAAACGCTATAAATACAGTTAATTAATTTTGCAATAAAGGTTATCGGTAACTGCTTGACAACACTATTATTTTTTTATAAATTCTCTCTGAATATGAATCGGTTAGCTGCAATCAAACAAGAGCAACTCAATTTTTGGACAATCCAAGCAAAACAAAAAGCAAAAATAGGTCAACTTCCCAATTATATTTCCTTATTACAACAGGTAGATCCAGATGAGTTAGCGGTTGGGATTATTAGTTGGAAAGATCAGATCCTGTTAGCAGGAAAAACCGAGCGCACTTTTCCATTGATGAGCGTTATCAAACCATTTTTGTTGCTTTATTTACTCGATCGTTTAGGAACTCAAACAGTATTTCAACGAGTTGGCAAAGAACCTTCTCAATATCCATTTAACTCTCTCATCCAACTGCTAAGCGATCGCGGATTTCCAAGAAATCCGATGATTAATAGCGGTGCGATCGCGCTAGCATCAATACTACCAGGAAAAGATGCCTATTCTCGTTGCGAAAATCTACGATTGTGGCTAAATAAATGTGCCTACTCTCAACTATTTTTAAGCCGACCGATGCTCGATTCGGTTTGTTCGCTTCCCAACTTCCAAAATCAAGCATTAGCTGAAGAAATGGCAGCTAATGGGTATCTAGAAAATGCAACATTAGCATTAGATACCTACAATCGTATCTGTTGCCTATCTGGAACGATTATCGAGCTAGCTCGTTTGGGATTATTATTGCTAGATTCGTCTTTTTCTTGTCAAATAACTCGAAAAATAATGGCAACCTGCGGATTATATGAAGCCTCAGAACAATTTTTTAAACGGGTGGGATTCCCGACGAAATCAGGAGTCAGTGGGGCAGTATTATCTATCGTACCGAGTCAAGGTGCGATCGCGATTTACAGTCCTCCATTAAACGAACAAGGTAACTCGGTGGCGGGATTATTTTTAGTCGAAAAAATTGCTCGCTCCATTCAATTTTAAAGACGCAAGTAATTTATTCGCAATGATAAATATCTCTAGTCGTTCCTCATCAAAACGAAACAAATGGATGGGTTGGTAGTAATTAGATAGATATTGGCATAGAATAGCTGCTTTTATAGCTTGTTCTGCTGTTGGCATTTACAATCTTTTGAGATTTATGCTAGTAAATGACAAATATTTAGCTATCAATCGTATATATTGATGAGTAAGGTATTACCTTTTTCCCAACAAACGATTCTCATCACTGGCGCATCGGCTGGAATCGGTGCAGCCTTAGCTAAGAATTTAGCTAAGGAATTTTCTGGGATTCGTTTAGTTTTAAGCGCAAGAAGACAAGACAAATTAGAAGAAGTTGCTAGCAAGTGCCAACAAGCAGGTGCAGAGGTGCTAGTTGTCTGCGCAGATATGGCAGACTCAGAACAAGTAAAAGCTTTAGCGCAAAAAGCCTTAGAAAGATTCGATCGCGTCGATGCCTTAATTAATAATGCAGGTTATGGATATATGTGTCCGATTGAATTAGTCTCTCCCGAAGCAGCCAAACAACAGTTTGCCGTCAACTTTCACGGGCCTTTACTATTGATTCAATCGTTAATTCCTGCTATGCGCCAACAAGGAGGAGGCAGAATTGTAAACGTTAGTTCCTTGGGGGGAAGAATGGCATTTCCCGCAGGTGGAATGTATAGCTGTTCTAAATTTGCCCTAGAAGCGCTTAGCGACGTTTTACGGATGGAATTAAAAGCATTTAACATTCATACAGCGATCGTAGAACCCGGCCCCGTCGTAACAGAATTTTTTGGGGTAGCGTGGGACAAAATCCAACAAACTATTCCCAATTGCGAACAAACAATTTATCAACCTGCCTTTGAAAAAATAGAAGCCATCGACAAACAATTACAACTCCTCGGTTGGACACCCGAAAAAGTAGCCGAAATTATCGTGCGATCGCTCGTTGCACGCCATCCCCGTCCGCGTTACTTTGCAGCAACGGGGGGAAGTTTCTTTGTCCCCGTTATGACTAAGATTGTGCCAACTTGGTTTGCCGATGCTTTCTGGAAGCGTTTCTATGGTTTCGATCGCATAGAAAAAGAATGGAAAGAAAGCCTAAAAGATCGAAAATAACGATCCAAAAACCTTTTTTACACGGCGGCGAGAATTTCTTCATCGACTGAAAAGTCGATTTCGGCAGTCGAACGACCTGAAGCGAGATAATCATTCTCGAAAGAATCTTTGAGTCCAGAAAGCAAATCGTATTCGGGTTTCCAGTTAAGATGCTCTTTCGCTTTGTGAATATCGGCAAAGAAATGTTGAACGCGGATAGGAAATGCTTTGCGCTTGCCAAAGTCAAACTTTTTGGGGTCGTAATGTACTATTTTAAGTTCTTCAGGAGACTTCCCTGCTGCTGCGGCACAAGTACGTGCTAACCCATCAAAGGTGACGTAGCGATCGCCAGAAATATTATAAATCTCTCCAACAGCTTTCTCGTTTCCTAGAACGGCAGCCATTGCTTGAGCGAGGTCTTTGACGTGACCGAATTGAGTCATGTGCATTCCGTTACCAGGGATAGCAATAGGACGATCGCGCACGATGCGATCGAAAAACCAAGCTTCTAAATCGTTATAATTTTGAGGCCCATAAATATAAACCGGACGAATAGAAGTCCAAGGCAATTTTGTTTGCGCTAAATAAGCTTCGGTTTCAAATTTCCCTTTGTGGCGACTTTTAGGATCGACTGCATCGCCTTCTAAATGAGGCATTTGGTCGGATTTGAGGTAAACGCCTGCCGAACTGACGTAAACAAAGTGTTTGACCCTATCCTTAACAACTTCTGCGAGGGGTTGAGTGTCGCTCAGTTCTCGACCATTATTATCAAAGATGGCATCAAATTTTTCTGAAGCAAGTCTTTCTTTCAATTGAGCGGTTTTGGTGCGATCGCCCATAATCTGTTTGACTCCAGCAACGGGTGCAGGATTGTTGCCTCGATTGAATAGAAATACGTCATGACCTCGTTCTACTAAAATTTTAGTTAAATAAACCCCAATAAATCGGGTTCCACCCATAATTAAAATTCGCATTTTTAGTCATTCCTCCGCGCGATCTGCTTTTTACCTTTCAACAATAGGATATCGCGTACCAAAAAAGCTCAACTAGACTATTAATCTAAGTTGACTCTTAGAAGCG
>JALOOL010000295.1 GCA_025454425.1 Hydrococcus sp. Prado102
AAAAGGCAGCGAAATCGCTTTATTAAGATAGTTTTATCGTTCTTTTTCTTATTGTTATTAATGCGATCGCTGCCTTATCTAGCGCCGATTCGAGTCAGCGATCTCTCTCAAGAATCAGTCGCGGTTGAATTTAGCGATCGCAACGGACTGCCTTTGGGGACGATTTTGAGTCGCGATAGCGAGCATACGGCTGTCGTTCCGCTTAAACAAGTCTCGCCTCATTTGATTAATGCCATCCTCGCCGCAGAAGACGCAGGATTTTATCACCACGGGGCATTAGATTTAAAAGCGATCGCGCGTGCTATTGGGCAAGCGATCGAAGCGAAACGAGTCGTTAGCGGCGCTTCTACCATTACGATGCAACTAGCGCGAATGTTAGAACCTGCCCCGCGTACTTTTAAGGCGAAATTGCAAGAAATATGGCTTTCTTGGCGCCTAGAAGCGGGTACGAACAAAGATGATATCCTCGAAGCTTATATCAATCGCTTGCCGATGGGAGGAAATATTTATGGCACAGAAGCAGCTTCGCGCGTTTATTTTGGCATTCCTGCTACCGACCTAAACCTTGCCCAAGCTAGCTTACTTGCTGCCATTCCTAACAATCCTAACTATCTCAACCCCTACGATTATTGGGATCCCCTTAAGAAGCGACAAAAATACGTCCTCGATCGCATGGTTGAGGAAAAGTATATCGATGCCCAAACTCGCGATCGCGCCTACGAGGAAATAATCGCTCTTCAACCCCGCCAACAAGGAATCGTTGCCGCCCCACATTTTTTATTTTGGGTCGCCGAACAACTTCCCAAAGAACATCCCGCCCAAATTCAAACCAGTATCGATCGCCCTTTACAACAGTTCGTCGAAGCACAAGTAAAAGACATCGTTCGTAGTTTAGCACCTCATAACGTTCATCAAGGAGCCGCGATCGCGATCGATAACCACACTGGAGAAATCTTAGCTTATGTTGGTTCGATAGATTACTTTGCGGACGAATATTTAGGACGCAACGATGGCGTACAAGCTTTACGCCAACCAGGATCGACTCTTAAACCTTTTCTTTATCAATTAGCCCTAGAAAAGCGTCTCATTCGTCCCAATACCGTTCTCGCCGACGTTCCCATTCATTATGCCATTCCTGGGGCAAAACTCTACAGTCCCAGCGACTATACAGAAACCTTTCAAGGCCCCGTGAGGATTCGCATTGCCCTTGCCAATTCTCTCAACGTTCCCGCCGTCAGAGTTTTAGAAAAAGTTGGCGTAGCAGCTTTTTTAGAGAGATTGCACCAACTCGGTTTTGAACATTTAAAACAAGATCCAGAATACTATGGATTGGGATTGACCTTGGGTAGTGGCGAAGTCAGTCTTTGGGAATTAGCCCGCGCCTATTATCAGTTATCAGTTATCAGTTATCAGTTATCAGTAATAAAAGTCGAAAGTCGTTGGCGAAGCCCGTCCCTTGGACGTAAGTCGAAAGTCGAAAGTAAATATTCTCGCTTGTCCCCCTTGTCCTCCTTGTCCTCCTTGTCCTCCGAAGGACGCTCCCATTCCGAAACATGGTCTTTAATAGCAGATATGTTGCGCGACCGCTATGCGCGTGCTAAATCGTTTGGAGTCGATTCTGTCCTCGCTTTACCTTTCCCCGCCGCCGTCAAAACAGGAACCTCATCGAACTATCGAGATACTTGGACGGTTGGGTTTACTACCGATTATACGGTGGCTACTTGGGTTGGAAATTTCGATGGCGAACCGATGCAACAAGTTTCTGGCGTGACGGGTGCTTCACCGCTATGGAATCGAATTATGTTGCACCTACACGAAAAGCGCGAACCAACTCCGTTTCCTCCCGTGCCAAAAATGGTACAGCGTCCTATCTGTGCTATCTCCGGTTTAAAACCAACTGCTGCTTGTCCTTCGGTCGTTCAGGAATATTTTTATCCTGAAGACCTCGCCGAGTACGAACGAAAACCCGATACGTTTTATCAAATGGTAGCTTCTCAAAGCAGACTTAATTTACCAGAAGAATATAATGAATGGTTGTCAAGACAGCCGCAAACAAACTTAACATCTGGCGCGCTCAAAATTTTATCGCCCAGTCATGGAGATTCTTTTCTCGTCGCTCCTAACCAGACGCAACGATTGGAGTTTAAGATCCCAGAAGTCAAAGATCGATTAGTGGAGTGGCGATTGAATGGCGAAAAAATTGCCACTAATTCTGCTAATTCTATCTTCTGGCAAATGCGTCCTGGAACTTGGACGCTGGAGGTCAAAAGTGGAGAAATGAGCGATCGCGTAACCTTTCAAATACAAGTAGCTTCCCAAAAAAGCAATCGTCGCGGATTTTCTGTTGCACGTCCGCAAAGTCAAAGCGTTCGACAAAATTAAATTTACTGGCCATTAAAGGGAATAGAGAACAGGCAAAAAGTAATAGGCATACGATTTACACAACTAGTTTTGCTTAATCGCTTACAAAGAGAAGTTTCAACACAGGTTTATGAACAATAATAGACTTCTTGCTTTAATCAAAAATGTTAATTCATATACAAGGAAAATGAGAGCCGATACTCTGCAAGACGAACGTCGAAGCTTGAGGAGCATCGAGGAAAAAAGCAACGCAGGGGGAAAACTCACATCAATTCTTTCCCCCTTACCCTTTTCCCTTTGCCCAAATAAAAACAAGAAGTCTAATCTTACTGCAATTCTTGTGGGATTGATGATGTTGAGTGGAGGATTGGCGAGTTGTAAATCTCTCGATATTCAAAATAACGTTTCTTCATTTCCGGCGACTGAGAGTGCAGAAACAGCACTTGTCGATCCTAGTTCGGTTGCTGAATTAGAACGAGCAATTTATCAACAAGTCAATCAATACCGTCAATCTCGCAAGCTACCACCGCTAAAACTGAATTCATACGTCAGCCAGTATGCTAGAATTCATAGCGAACAAATGGCATCGGGAACAGTTGCTTTCAGTCACGATGGTTTTGACGAACGAATAAAAGCCATTGGCGAAACAATTTCCTATCAACAAGCAGCAGAAAATATTGCCGTCAATAAAGGATATCAAGATCCGGCAAAAGTTGCTGTTGATGGATGGATCGAAAGTTCCGGTCATCGCAAAAATATGGAGGGAAAGTTCGATGTAACCGGAATTGGTATTGCTAAAAATGCCGATGGGGAGTACTACTTTACCCAAATATTTCTTAAAGAACCTTCTACCACAGCATCTAATTTACCAGTAAAGCTACCACAAAGTCCTTTACCCAAGAGTACTACTTCTCCCTTAGACGGAGACGGGACTTTCCTAATTACCATCGAACAAAAAGTCCACCAACAAATCAATCGATACCGCTTGTCGCGAAACTTGCCTCCTTTACGCTTAGATGCTCAACTCAGCCATGAAGCAAGACTGTATAGCCAACAAATGGCACAAGGAAAAGCGACTTTTAGCCATAAAGGAATAGAGAAGCGCTTCAAAAAAGTCGAACAGATTATCCCCTATCGCAAAGCAGCAGAAAATCTAGCACTCAATAAAGGGTATCAAGATCCGGGGATGGTTGCTGTCGAAGGATGGCTTAAAAGTCCCGGTCATCGTAAAAATATAGAAGGACAATTTAATTTAACCGGGATTGGGGTTGCCAAAAATCTTAAAGGCGAATACTATCTCACCCAATTTTTTATTCTTGAAAAATAAGACATTTTATGGTAAAGCTAGAGAATTTTCAAGTTTGCGATCGCGATCTTTCTGATGAGATTTTATCTCGCTATCTCGCTTGTGAGGCGATCGCCGTCGATACAGAAACGATGGGATTGATTATAGGACGCGATCGCTTGTGTTTGGTACAACTTAGCGATGCAAATGGATTTGTCGTGGCAATTCGCATTGCCAAAGGACAAACCGAAGCACCCAATCTAAAAAAACTCATGGAAGCGACGAATCTTACCAAAATATTCCATTTTGCTCGTTTTGATGTAGCGCAACTCAAATATCATTTTGGGATAGAAACGCATCCGATATATTGCACCAAAATTGCTAGTAAATTAGCTCGAACCTATACGTCAAATCACGGATTAAAAAATTTAGTTCAAGAATTAGAAGGCGTAGAATTAGACAAAAGTTCTCAAAGTTCGGATTGGGGTAATGCAGAAAAACTATCCGAAGCACAGTTGAGTTATGCAGCTAATGACGTAAGTTATTTACACGGTCTGCGAGATAAACTGACTGCTATGTTAAAACGAGAAGACCGTTGGGAATTAGCTCAGCAGTGTTTTTCGTGTATTCCTACATTCACAGCTTTAGATATCGGACAATATCAAAATCTTTTCGAGCATTGAAAAAGCGCGATCGCTTAGAGATTTAAACGCTATACATGGCATATGGTGGGCAAAATTGTCTGCCATACTTATTTCCGATATTCTTATTAACCAATACTAATAAGCTACATAATTAGCTATTCAATCATTGTTTTAAGCGCTTTCAATTCTTTCTCTCTTTCTTAATTGCTCCAGTTTTTTCTTTTTGATAGTCTGTCACAGTTACAGCGTTTGTCGGTAAATTGCTAAGATTGCGATCGCTAGAAATATATAATAACCAAAAAATTTATTGAAGAAAACAATTCTTCTCGAAATGAGTTTAAGCAAATTGTGACTTTGAGTGCTTGAAATTCTTCTTCAAAATTTCTGAGAATTTCTCATATTAATTGGCTTTCATAAAAATTCAAACTGTAGGTTGGGGAGGCGCGGGTGCCGAATTAATAAAGGCATATTGAGGAGGCACGAGGCGGGAAGAAGTTCCCGCCATATAGTTCCGTTCGCCATTGAGCTAGTTCGTTGCGGAGGACGCAGATTGGCGTTTTTGTTGCCAATCATCAATTGCGTTCGTCGGGTTTCCTCATCCCAGAAGATAACCAAAAAGTCTACTCTTCAACCTGCATCATTGCTTGCGCTGTTTTAGTCGGGTTTAGTTTGAGAACCAAAACTCCTAATGGTGGCAAACATAAATCTAGAGAAAAAGGAAGGTTATGGAATGCCCATTCATCCGTCCATTTACCGCCCAAATTGCCCATATTGCTACCGCCATACTTGCGAGCATCGCTATTAAACAATTCGGTGTAGAATCCTGGTTCGGGTACGCCGATGCGATAGTGGCTGTGAGGTTGTGGGGTGAAGTTGCAAACCGTCACGATAAAGTCAGACGAATCTTTAGAGCGACGGATAAAAGAAACAACGCTATGGCGATTGTCGCTACAATCAATCCACTGGAAACCTTCTTGTTCAAAATCGCGCTCGTATAGTGCGGGTTCGCTCTTGTAAAGCGCGTTGAGGTCGGCAAAAAACTGTTTTAACTTTTGGTGGGGTTCGTATTGCAAAAGATGCCATTCCAGGTCGCCCCAGACATTCCACTCGCTCCACTGTCCGAACTCCATGCTCATAAACATGGTTTTCTTACCAGGATGGGCAAACATATAAGAAAACAAGGCGCGAACGTTGGCATACTTTTGCCACTCATCCCCTGGCATCTTACCTATCGTATTACTTTTGCCATGAACGATTTCGTCGTGGGACAGCGCCAACATATAGTTTTCGCTGTGATGATACCACATACTAATAGTGATGTTATTTTGATGGAATTGACGAAACCAAGGATCCATGCTGAAGTAATCGAGCATATCGTGCATCCAACCCATATTCCATTTGAGATTGAAGCCCAATCCTCCCATGTAAGCGGGCCAAGAAACCATCGGCCACGCAGTTGATTCTTCTGCAATAGAAAGTACGCCAGGGAAATAATTAAAAAGAGCGGCATTAACTTGACGCAAAAAGTCTACTGCTTGCAGATTTTCGCGACCGCCATAGTCGTTAGTAACCCACTCGCCATCTTTGCGGCAATAATCGAGATAAAGCATTGACGCAACTGCATCGACTCGAATTCCATCGATATGATACTTGTCAAACCAAAAAAGGGCGTTAGCGACTAGAAAGTTGCGGACTTCGTTGCGCCCGTAATTAAAAACTAATGTTCCCCATTCTTTGTGTTCTCCTTTACGGGAGTCGGCGTGTTCGTAGAGATGAGTCCCGTCAAAAAATGCCAACCCGTGACCGTCTTTGGGAAAGTGACCGGGAACCCAGTCTACAAGCACTCCAATGCCGTTTTCGTGGCATTTATCGACGAAGTACATAAAATCTTCTGGCGTGCCAAAACGAGAGGTTGGGGCATAATATCCCGTGACTTGATATCCCCAAGAACCGTCAAAGGGATGCTCTGCAACCGGCAATAATTCTATATGGGTGTACCCCATCTCTTTGACATAAGGGATTAATTTGTGGGCGAGTTCGTAATAGCTCAAGAAACGCGCTTCGGTGTTCCACTCCGATACAGGTACGGGTTGTCCTTCTTGGCTTACTAAAGCAGGCTTTTCGCTCGAAGAAGCGTGCATCCAAGAACCTAAATGGACTTCATAAACAGAAATGGGTTGCGCTAGCGGGTCGCTGTGGCGGCGTTTTTCCATCCATTTGCTGTCGTTCCATTGATATGTGTCTAGGTCTGCGACAATCGAGGCGGTTTTTGGTCGGACTTCTTGCTGGAAGCCATAAGGATCGGATTTTTCATAGATATGTCCTTCCCAGTTTTTTACTTCATATTTGTAGTTTGCTCCTACGCCGATTTCTGGAATGAAGATTTCCCAAACGCTGTTATTATTTTTTCTCATTTGATGGAATCTGCCATCCCAGTTATTGAAATCTCCTAATACAGAAACATTCCGAGCATTTGGCGCCCACAGCGCAAAGTAAACGCCTTTTACCCCTTCGATTTTGGTCAGATGTGCGCCTAATTTTTCGTAGATTCGATAATGATTTCCTTCAGAAAACAGGTGTAGGTCATATTCAGTCAGTTTTGGCGAACGAAAAGCATAAGGATCGTAAATTACTCGTTCGCGTTCTCCTTCATGAATGCGTAGCTGGTAATTATCTAGTTCGGGAATTTCGATAGTGCATTCAAAAAAGTGGGGGTGATGTACCGATTGCATGGGATATTCTTTTCTTTCAATCGGACAAACGACCCATGCTGCTTGAGCTTTTGGCAAATAGGCTCGTACTGCCCATGTCTTTTCTTTGCCATTTTGCTCTAAGGGATGGCACCCTAACACTTCAAATGGATCTTGGTGAAGGTTGTTGATTATCTGGCTAACCTGTTCGGGGGAAATCGTTGTGGACATTCAGCTACCCATAATATTGATATAAACGAGAGTTTTAAAGCGGTCTGACCCAACTTTAGTTAATTTTATTGTTAATTTTTTCTACAAATTGTAAATGACGCTAGGTAGATCGTGTCAAATTTATTTTTTTTAAAAGGGAATAATAATTTTTAACAACTTACGGACGTTTAAAAGAAATATTAGCTGGCGAATATTAGAGCTTACCTGGGGAGGAAAAGCACTTTGCTCCAATTGTGCCCGTAATTGAGCATATTCAGCAGCCGTTAAAGGTTGACCGTTAATGGGCGATCGCGCTTCGAGAATGATTTCTGCGCGTAAGACTTCCTCTGGAATATCTTCTGGCGGCGGCAAGGCAACGCTTGTTTGCATGCCTGGCGAAACCACCCCTAGAGTAGCACTAATTCCCAAAATCAGTAATTTTTTTTTCATCTATTTTTTCGGCTTTTATTGAGATCGAACTAATCTACAAACAATCTCTGTAATATTTTTAAGCTATTACATCGCAGTGGCGCACTTTAAAGATCGAAGCAGTGCAATCTATAATCTTCGCTCCCGACTTGTTAACTAAAACTTGCTTGCTCTCAAAAAAAATGTTATTATGG
>JALOOL010000296.1 GCA_025454425.1 Hydrococcus sp. Prado102
TTTTTGAAGTGATGAAGAAAAACTGTTTGTAGAGTTATTTGATTGTCAAAAAACCAACCTCCCATTGATCCATTCGGGGTCGAGGAGAGCGTCTTTGTTGCGGTAGAAACGGAGGGCGAGCTCGTTCCATTCCAGGACTTGCCAGTCCATGCGTTTGGCTCCTGTGGAGCGGGCTTCTTCCACCACCCAATCAAACAATTGAGATCCCAAGCCTGCTTGGCGGTATTCGGGTAAAACGAAGAAATCTTCGAGGTACAAGCACTTGCCTTTCCAGGTCGAGTAAGAAACATACCAAAGCGCAAAACCAACCACTTGTTCGTCTTGTTCTGCGACAATGGCGTGGCAAACCTGTTCCTCGAAAAGGTGCTTGCCCAAGTCTGCAACGGAATTCGTCACTTCGTTGGGCGCCTTTTCGTATTCCGCCAAAGCTTGAATCAAGCGGTGAATGGCGTGTTCGTCTCCGGGTACTGCTCTGCGAATCATCTTACAAACCTGCTAAGTTCAAACGAAGTCGGATTCCGGCATTGGTGTTACCCGTTGGGAACGTCGTTTGAATTTTTGGTGTGTTCAACACTTGGTCGTAATACAACTGAATGGTCAAATTCTGACCCAAGTTGTAATCCGCTGATGACTTGATCGAGATCACCCGTTGACCTGCTGTTGCTTGGTTGGTTTCTTCCACCACTTTGCGAATCACCGTTAAGTTATCGCGGAAAGAGAAGTCGAATCGCAACTGCAATGGATTGCGTGGATATTCGTTTTTGATCTTGAATGGGAAACGCACTTTCTCAATTTTGTATCCAGCACCGATCACGATTTCCGTTCCATAAACTTCCGTTACTTGGTTGTTGTTCAACGACAAATTTGCCGAGCGATCTTTCTTGTATTCGAAGCGTGTCAACAAGCCTTAAAAATAGATGATTGTGCGATCGCAATTTACTATCTATTAGCTCAAATTGCCGAAGAACAAGGAGATTTAGAAAAAGCCAAACGCATTCTCAAACAAATTATTTATCTCGAACCAAAGTCAGTTAGTGCTTATTTAGATCTGAGTCATATATATAAGCAAGAAGGTGATAGCAAAAGAGCCAATAAAATGCAAGAATCTGCAATTAATCTTCTCAAAGAGTTACCGTCTAACACTAAGATTAAAGAAAGAAAAAATATTCTGGCAGTCGAATTATTAGCACAATTAGAAAAAAAATAAATGTTATAAAATTTATTTTTAAAACTAGACACAGTATAGAAATGCTTGAAGCTGAGACGTATTTCAGCCTACTTCCTTCTTTATCTCGAATTCACCTTATAGCAATTTAAGGTATGACAAAGTATTTACATCGAAGCGCGCTTAACTTGTTATAATAAGCGAGCGAAATTTTATTAATAATTAAGTGAAGTTTAGCTTCAATTAATCCTTTAAAATAAAGCAGAAACTTTCCTGACTAACGTACACTGTAGGTTATGTCTAATTTCCGCTCGTCTCAATCCGTGCCTTTACATCTGAGTATTTCAGAACAGATCCAAGCATGGCTAGACTCTGGAAAATATCAACCGGGCGATCGCCTGCCTAGTGAAACGCAACTAATGGCTCAGTTTGCCGTCAGTCGAATTACCATTCGGCGTGCTATTTCTAATCTGATTCAGCAGGGACTCGTACAATCTCAGCATGGTAAAGGCGTATTTGTCACAAAACGTCGTCGTGCTATTTATTCCCTTTCGAGTCCATTCGTTTTGTTTAATGAAGATATCCAAAGACAGGGATTGACCATGACCGTCAAGTCCCTTGTTTTTAAACCCGTAACGCCCTCAGATGCAGTGAGAAAAACCCTTGCCCTCTCGCCCGAAGTTACCCAAGTTTACTTACAAAAAAAATTTTTTCTAATTAACCAAGTGGCGGCGGCGTTAGACATCACTTATATCGTCCCAGATCTCGGACAAGCTTTTGCCGAAGAACTCAAGAAAAACATGACTTTTCCTATCTTGGAGACGCATGGAATTAGTATCGATCGCATCGAAGCCATTCTATCTTCTCGCCAAGCTGACTCCGAAATTGCAGCAGCACTAGAACTGTCTCTTGGTAGCCCTATCGTAGTCTACGAACATACCGCCTATACTAGCAACGATCGCCCCATTCTCTGCGGTGAAACCCTCTCCAGCGGCGATCGCCTCTCCTATTCTATTACTCTCAAAAAGTAGTAAGCTAAGGAGTTCAGTAGTTCAAAGTTCAAAGTTCAAAGTTCAAAGTTCAAAGTTTTAGGAGTTTAGGAGTTCAGTAGGGAAAGAAACTGATAACTGGTCACTGGTCACTGGTCACTGAAAAAGTTTGCTTCACTCCTCCAAATAAAGCGATTTCAAAAACTTTCATAAAACAATCGACATCTACAAATCCAATCTCTCTCAACCACTCGCATTGACTTTCTACAAGGGCAAGAATATTTGCATTTTTATCGGAGCGACTGTAGTATTGCTTAGCAATTTCTTCTCTAGATTCTTTTGAACTTTGTTGTCGATGAAAAGAATAAAGTGCATCGACAAATAAGCGATCGAATGCCTCTTCTCCGAGTTTTGAATGAGAGGCAACGTGTTCTAAATTAAGAAATACGCCTCCTGGCTTTAATAATTGATAAATCTCTTTATAAAGTTCTTTTTTTCTTTTATCTGGTAAATGATGAATCGCAAATCCAGAAACAATAAGATCGAATGGCGACCCTTGAATTACTGAATCAACCCATTCTTTTTTTCCAAAATCTTGAAGAAGAAAACGCGATTTTTCTTGCTCTGAAGCCAAATTATTTTTAGCGGCTTGTAACATTGCTTCAGAAATATCTATAAAAAAGCCCTTTGCTGTAGGATATTGTTGAAAAATTGATTTTCCCAAAATTCCATTTCCACAACCTAAATCCAAAAACTTTTCAACATTTGTTTGCGTTAATTGAATAACTCGAAGCAAAATATCAATTTGTTCTACTGCTAGAGGAATTGCCCCTCTCACCCCTTCCAAATAAATTTTTGACAGATCTGCTGTCTTCCAAATCTCATAATTTTGCTCTTTATCTTTTTGAGATGCCATAAACTTAAGCCACTAAAATTTCTTTCGCACTCCCTTGTCTTCCTTGTCCTCAAGAGTCTCCCTTGTCTTTCTACTACTCTGCGCCTCTGCGTGAGATAAAAAACATTATTATTCCAAAATACGCCAACTCTGACGATTCCATTCATAAAACCCTTGAATTTCAAACTCTAACCCATTCTCAAAACGAATCAGACAACTGGTATAACTCGACTCTCCATCAGCAAATTCAGAAAAGCCAATAACCTCACAAGAAAACCATTCATAACTAGAATCATCATCTTGTTGAACCCATTCCCAAAGTCTATTACAAACCTCAATGCGATCGCCTATTTTTAGCGTTTCATTGGTAAGTTGTTGTTGATATTTTGCTAGATGAATTGGTTGAACCCGACTCAGCCATCCAAATCCGTAATTGTTGCGAATAAACTGAACTTTACCAGACTCTTGATTATTGAGCCAATCATTGAGTAAAGTAATTTTCCAATTTAAATTTTGCCGTTCTTGGTCTTCTATAAATGCCAATAAAACCTGACGGTGTTCTAAAGTTAATTCGTCAAGCGGATTATCTTCAATACTTGGCTGAGTCGTTAGTTTTTCAATAACGACATTGAGCAAAATTTCTTTTTGTCTGTCTGTCAAAGGCAGAAACGCTTGTTCGCATTGACCAAATGCAGCTTTTAGCGCTGCCTCAATCTCAGCTTGATTCATCGATTTAGTTACGATTCGCGCTAAGCTGAAAAACGAGTAAATGTTATCTAGTCTTTCATTCTATGGGATTTCGCGCTTTAACTGTTTTAGTGGTTTCTAGTTTGTTTTGGCTGTGTAGTTGGATAGTAACTCCTACTGCTTTAGCACTGACTCAAATTCAACTACTCGATGTATCTTACACCGATTGCCCGCCTGAGTTTGCCGAAGGAAACGTAACATCAGGCACGAGCGATCCTGCCAATTGCTTTATGATAACGGGAAAGGCAAAAAATCCTTCGGGTAAAACAGTGTATGATGCAGACGTTTTTGGTCGCATCTATGATGCTAGTGGCGAACCCGTTTTTCAAAATAGAGGTCGTATCGGTTCGATACCAGAAGTTCCGCCCGGTGTCAGTAAATTTGAAGTCAGAGTTTCAGTTGCTGCCAATCAACCGACACCGCTAAAGCTGGAACAGTTTAAAGCCTCTGGTTTTGCAGGCAAAGTAAGCCCCAACATACAGTGACTCGACTCAAGATTAACCGAAGCTAGCGGAACCAAGTGCTTGAGTCAGCAATCCTCCGACGACTTGTAAAACGATAATTGCCAACCAAGGAGAAAAATCGATTCCGCCTAGCGGTGGGATGATGGAACGAAAAATATTGAGATAAGGGTCAGTAATTGGGCTTAGGAAAGACATAGCTTGATATGCCCAATTAGAGGTGGCAAACCAAGTTAGCAAAATACGAATGAAGATTAGTGCCATGTAAATTTGCAGAAATCTTGCAAGAATCTCAGCCAGAAACATTAGTCTAAATCCTTTTTGATTGGATAATTAAGGGTTTACAAATTATCTTAGCGTTATTAGTTATCAGTAACCAGTGAATAGGGAGTAGGAAATAGGGAGTAGCGAGGGAGTAGGCAATAGGCAACACAGGCAATAGGGAGTAGGGAGTAGGCAATAGGCAACAGGGAACAGTTATCAAGATTTGGAGTTTTAAGTTCACAAAGCACAGTCTAAGTTTTTTGAACTTTGAACTTTGAACTTTGAACTTTGAAAACTCGCTTCGATTTGCTCGACAATAGTAAATGCAGAGTAGCTAACGCCTGCGGTTCCTTCGCCTGGATGAGTAGAATCTCCTGCTAACCAAAGATTTTTAATGGGGGTGCGCGTCGCAATACCAAAAGGGCCAAAGGTAGAAATTCGCTGTCCGACTCCGCCTACAACGCCTTTTTCTCGTCTAGTAAAATAGGCAAAAGTTCTAGGCGTGGCAGCTTCTTGATGCAAAATAGTTTCTGGAGATAGATGGAAGTATTGTCCCAAACGCGCGATCGCCTCTTGAGTATATTGTTGTTTTAGATCCTCATAGTTTTCTTTCGTTCCTTGCCACCATATTTGAGTATCGGTAAAAGAAGAAGCAATAATCGTCGCTTTCCCTTCAGGTGCCCTTCCATCTCCTGGTTTACTTACCGAAACGAATAGAGAATTGTTTTCACCAATTGGGCCGTTATAGTCGTAGAGAAATTGTAAGTGAGGCGGACATCCTTCTCGAATGGCATTGCGATCGACTCCAAGATAAACTACAAATGCTCCCGAAGATTCGGGAAGTTTATCAACTCGACGTTTGTAGCGATTTTGAATTGAATTTGATTCTACAAGTTTCACCAAGTTTTGTACGGTGACGTTGGCGACGACGATATCGGCTTTTTGTATCGAAACTTCATCGGTTTTGAGATTGCGAACTTTTACGCCTGTAACCCGTCCAGATTCGCTGTCAATCTCTTCGACGGCATGACGCATCAATAATTTGCCACCATGTTTTGTTAAGGCTTCTACCAAGCGATCGCTCAATGCCTGCATACTTCCTTGCAGGTGATATAATCCCTGTGGTTCCTGGGAAACTGATAGCGCCGTTGCTGCATATAAAAGCGCCGTTTCATCGGCATCGACTTGTGAATATAGTTTTAGTTGCAAGTCGAGAAAGGTTTTGAGACGTTTATCCTCGTACAACCCATACAACTGTAAAGCATCGCCTACCGTCATCAGAGTAAATGGGACGGTGGTTAACGTATCCAATCGTATCGCCGACACCAACCGCCATAAATCCCAAAGATTGCGAGGTGGCAAAACGGGATCGCGAGATTGAAAGTTCCAACTTGCCTGAAATAATTTTGCCATCAATTGCCAAAAAGGTTCGCTTCCAGGAAACTGTTTTTGTCTTTCAGTTTCCCATTTTTCGCGATCGCGCCAAACATTAATTGGTTCCTTTTCTCCTGGTAAAAATACTGCACAGGAAGGATCGCACGGACTCGCGACGGGTAATTCAACTTCCAATTCTTTAAAAATCCGATGATGGATTCCTCCAGGTTCTAACCCCGCTACCTGTGTCGCACCGACATCAAAAATAAAGCCGCGACGTTTAAAAGTAGAGGCACACCCTCCTGGAACAAAAGCTTGGTCAAAGATAGTTACATCATAACCACGACGAGCAAGCAATGCGCCTGCGGTTAATCCTCCAATTCCCGCACCGACGACAATAACGTTAGGCATATTCGAATCTTATTATTTCTTTACATTTATTTATCTATAGTAACTTTTCAGCAACCAGTTAAAAAAGTCGAAAGTCGTTGGCGTAGCCCGTCCCTTGGACGTAAGTCGAAAGTCGAAAGTTTTGATTCTCCGAAAGTCTCCCTTTCCCCAGTTACCAGTGACCAGTGACCAAGAAGAAAAAATTTTTATGCTAAGCTATTCCTTTGTCTTCGCACTCTCAAGCTTTGCTAAGATTGGTCGTCTACTGTTATGGCATCACTTCTGGAGGCTGAAGTTCATTCATCGCTGCTGTCCTTTCTGCGCGAACGGGGCAAGCACAACTGGCCTCATCATTTAACGATGGCACGTCTTATTTCTCGTGCTTTGCGGCTGCAACGACCCGCACTAATCCAAACAGGAAGTCCAGCTACGCAATACAGTCTAAGCTATCTTACACCCGCACTGCTGAGCGAAAAACCTATTTTACTTGTCGCCCCCGAATCGGTTCGAGAACGCTTATTGCAAGTCGAAATTCCTCAACTTCAGGAATGGTTGCAAACTCCCAAAGAAATTTGCACCGGCGATCGCATTTTGGATGATTTTACTGGATTAATGTTAACTTCGCCGCAAGCATGGCTGAGCGATCGCATTGAAAATCGAGGACGCTTTCCTCAAGATATCCTCACCCTCATCGATGGCGCTGACGAATTAGAAACGTGGACGAGAGAATGTCTTACCGTCGCGATCGAAGATTGGCACTGGGACAAACTCATACAGGCATACCCCAACTATTCAGATTTTGTCCGAAATGTCAAGGCTCAACTCACCAAAGAAATTTTCTCCCATCCCAAAAATCCTTATGAATGTTATTTGCTTGAAGAATCCGAACTAGAAAGCTTACAGGAATTATTGAAAAATTTAGCCGCCAGCGCTCCCTTACCGCCTCCTTTCGAGCAATATTGGCATCGTTGGCAACAAGAAGGGCAAATGATGTGGGTTGCAACAGACAGAGAAAACGGACAGTTTACGATATACGTTGCTCCTGTAGAAGTTGCTGCTGTTTTAGAGCGAGTTTGGAAGCAACAACCAGTCGTTTTAATGGGAAGTTTTTTAGATAGCGAGAAAAATGCTCCTATTTATCGCAGGCAATTAGGAATAGGAGAATTACTTTGTTTAAAATTCGTTCCTAACCGACAAAATGAATATATTCAATTGTACGTGCCAGATCGTTTTCCCCTACCCAATACGCCTGAATTCCAAGTAGCATTGCTCAAAGAAGTCCACACCTTAGTTCAAGAATGCGATTTCTTGCGGGAGCGCTATGCGGGGAGCATCAAAAAGCCTATCGTTATTTTAGTAGAAGATGTCCCTTTAAAAGCCAGAGTCGGAGCGACAATGGCGGCACAATTCGGCTCTAGAGTACGGGTAGAAAAAACTAATCTGGCACAAGACGGGATTTTAGTCTGTGGCTGGCAATTTTGGTGCAATGATCGACAACAATTTCCTACGCCGCAACTCTTAATTATT
>JALOOL010000297.1 GCA_025454425.1 Hydrococcus sp. Prado102
AAAATAAGTAGTGGATACGCGGGGATAAATCCCCAGTTCGCGAGGGCTTCCAGCCGTTAAAACGGGCTGGCTAACCCTCGCTCACGGTTTCTCAGGTTTCAACTGCATCTACATAGTCTTGGTTATTAAGAGCGTCGGGAGAAAGTCTGCCCTTTTCTATGGCACTCTCAATCAATTTTGTTGCAGTGACTCGTCGGTTTTGCGCGGCTGAGTGAAAAGCTCCATAACCGGGAATTCCTTGGTCTTGAAAATATCCTTGATAACCCAGGCGTACAAGATTAAAAGGTTGAATATTTATAATTTGGTTGCGATTGATGGTTGGGTTAGCGATAGCGACTTCAGAAGCTAGTATTAATGCAGCGATAGATGGTAATAAGGTCAATAAGTTAACTAAAAATAACGGTTTCATAGTATTTTCCCTCCGATGCAATCTTTGAAATAGGTAATGCCTGTAGAGCGTCACACCCAGGCATTTACTCTGCGTCACCTTCCTACCAGTTGAGCGATTTTGGTACGAGCAGTCGCGATCGCATCTGCTAGCTTTTGACCGCCATACTCATCATTTTCAACATGAATAAATGTGATGTCGGTGATGCCCATGAAGCCAAAAATTGTCACCAGGTAAGGATCGTGATGATTCATCTTCTCGTATCGTCCGCCGGGTTGAAAGCCAGAATCGCCTCGTGCTTCGATGATAAACATCTTCTTCCCCAATACCAAAGGTTTGTAAACATTAGCAGAATCATTGGGTTCAAAGGCGACAGTTCGCCCTATTCGCACAATTTGGTCGATATATGCCTTAAATGTACTGGGAACGCTGAAATTGTACATGGGAACGCCGATGACATAGATATCGGCTGCTAAAAATTCGTCTACGAGTAGATCGCTGAGGCGAATCGCCTCTTGGAGTTGAGACGTGTGTTGTTCTGGCGGTGTAAAAGCAGCAGCAATCCAATGTTCAGTAACATGGGGAACGGGATTTTGTCCAACATCTCGATAGGTGACGATATCGGTTGGATGAGCTTGCTTCCAAGCATCAACGAATTCACCTGTAAGTCTGCGAGAATGAGAGCGATCGCCCCTCGGACTAGAATCGATGTGTAATAAGCGTGCCATAGTTTCTCCTAAGTAATTACCATTCCAGCTTAGGTAAACCATCCAGGCTCAACTATCTAATTCTTGTGCAACTATCAAAATCTTGCGATCGGTTTTCAGATAGCTCGATAGGAAACACCTAAAAGTGAATACAATCGAAAAATATACGAATTGGGTTTGTATTATGAACGCATCCCAGCAACCTAAAACGATTTGTTCGCCCGTATTGTCTAGTCAAGATCGGGGTTGGGAAAACATTCTAGTCGAGCAATTTCAAAACCCTCAAGGTGAGGCGAGTTGTCATTTTAGCGACGAACACGCAATTTGCCTATCTCTTGCACCCCGTCCAGTTCGATTTCTACAAATTAAAGGGGGCAAAACTCACACGGGTTTGTACGGGAAAGGCGACATTTCCATCACCCCTGCAAAGATCCCGTTTTTTGCCCGTTGGGATAGCGAGGATCGCTATTTGCAGATTCGGATTGCATCTCATTTTATCCAAAGCGTTGCCAAAGAAACTCTCAATATGAATTGCGATCGCCTTGAATTACTTTCCGAATTTCGGATTCGCGATCCCCAAATTGAGGCGATTGGTATGATGTTTCTTGCCGAATTAAAACAAGAAAATTTAGGTGGAAGGCTTTATATTGAGTCGCTGGCAAATGTATTAGCGGTGCATTTGCTCAGACAATATGGCGATATCAAACCTCGTCTTTCAATTTACCAAGGTGGATTACCCCAGCGTCAACTTATTCAAGTTTTGGAATATATCGACGGTCATCTGGAACGAGACATCAAGCTTGCAGATTTAGCGGCGTTGGTAAACATGAGTCAATTTCATTTTAGCCATCAGTTTAAGCAGGCGAAGGGGATGGCTCCTTATCAATACCTGCTTCAGCAACGAGTGGAACGGGCAAAGCAGTTGTTGAAACAAACAGATCGAGCCATTATAGAGATTGCCTTCTTATGTGGTTTTAATAGCCACAGTCATTTGAGCAAACAATTTCGGCAGCTTACAGGCATGACACCCACGGCTTATAGAACCAGTTAAATATGCGATCGTAGATGTCAATTATTCTCAAGATATATCTAGTAACAACTCTCAAATTTAATACCGAGAGGCTAACAGGCGATCGCACTGCTAAAAATTCGCTTTCACAATCAAATAAGTTTTTTAGAAAAATTGGACATTTTCAGTCCAATCCCAAATTTTTTCTAATTGCCGAAGATTAATCAGTCCATACTGCCACAGAACCATTGGCATGACGGTTAGATTTTCTTGAGAATCTTGAGAATGACGTAAAGCAAGTTTGATAGCATCGGTGGGAATTGCCAATTCTTCTACCAAAAATTCGATAAATCTTTGTTTTTTCTTCGTTTTCATCGATCTATGTTAAATACGAGATTGTTTATTTCAGCCAACTATAATCAAACAATGTGTCAAAGTGGTAACATTCAGATGTCAAACTAATGACAAGTACAGATCGCTCAAAATGAACGGCGATTTTTAGCATGCAGTTTCAAAATGACAGTATCCTAAAATTTGTCTGAAGATTGACTGAGAAGTAATTATTAGCGTTCTTTTATGTAGCTAGTATAAATTTGTCAATGTTTAGGAACATCTAACAGAAGAAATAGATCGTTTTCTATAAATAAATAAGAGCTAACTAAATAAAACGCTCGTTACAACTCGTCATAATGAGCAATAGATGCGATCGCCTTACTATCATCGCCAAAGAAGAAGACTTCAGCCCCTTTTTTTTCCCATAGCTGCGTTGTAATAGATAACAAGGCTATTGACGCTAAATAAAACATCTATTTGCGATCGCTCCTCTTATCGTTAAGCAGTAGCTTACATCAAACGGGATTCGTCTGTGCCTGACCCACCTTAAAAAAGGTGTTATTCGTTGGGTAATCGACATTTATGGCTGGATTCCCTAAATACGTTAACTGATTTGAATGCGCGATCGCTTACTTATTTAATTGGCTTGTTGATTTCGTTTTCTAGAAATTTCAAAGAAATTTTCAATGGTTCGATCGACAGTATTTTGATTGTAATTTAAGATTCCAGCTAGTTCGACACAAGCTTGATACTGATTTTCGTCAACATTGCCTTCTCCTTTAGAACAGACAATAGTGACGGCATCGCATAAAAGTTCTAGATTAAAATTATTATTTTCTAACCGTTGAAATTCATAATTCAAAAGTTCGTCTGGAGAAATAGCTTCTAATTCTGTTTTGGATATTTCTAGCTTGTTAGCATAATATCCAAGCAATTCTTTATTGAGGTCGTGAATATTTTTAATGGCAATTACTGCCAGATTTTTAAAATAACTAAACTTATCTCGATCGCTTAAATTCATGGTCATAAATCTAATTTCCCATATAGGCGATCGCTTATTTTGGATCGCCACTATAACTATCGACTTCAAACAGAGAATCGGCAGGAGCATTCATTACTGCATCATAGCGATCGCTCTCCTGTAAATCTTTATTCCAGTCATCGAGGAGCGATCGCGCTGATTTAGGTAAAGTATAGCGAAGTGTTTCTCCAGTTTTCTTATTTTTGACGATCGCAATGCCAAAAGTGTTGGGATTAATCGCAGGAGAGGGAGTAGGGAGTAGAGACGCGATATATCGCGTCTGTACGGGAGTAGGGGCGCATGGCGTGCGCCCTGGAGAGGATTTTAAGTTCTCTAATGTTTTGAATTATTGAACCGTTTAAATGCGTGGGCAGCTTAGTCTCAAAGATTATTATCGATCGCGATCGCTCAAAGGCGAAAAAATTTCTAAATAGAACTCGATACTCAAGAAAATCGCTTTTCCCTATTCACTATTCATTTAAAATAACTTTTTCTGGCGAATACTCGTTCCTAGCACGCCAATAGCAAACAATCCAATTACGAATTTTGGTTCTGGGACGGAAGTTGGCGATTTAGCATCAAAAATCTCGACATCTTCATCCACAACCGTTAACACGCTTTCTTGTTTAAACTCTTGGGTGTACGCTTTGATAATCTCGTCGAGGGCGGTTTCATTTTCTTGAGTATCTTCGAGTAACAATCTAACTACCTTAGATGGTTCTTGAATAATCGTGCCCGTACTGTCCTCAAATTGCCCGTTGGCATCGAAAATAGTCAATCGAGTGGGAAAACGAGGGGCAATAATGCGATCGACAAACGCTTGAAACTGTTCGTCTGATACTTGTGTGCCACTCGCAATATTGCGCCCGAAAAAGAGATCTGTTTGAATGAGTTCTGGGATGGGGTCATTATCGATAAGATTTTCACCCGCACCAAAACCTACAGCTATCTCTTCGTTAACTGCTAAAAGAACGCTTTCTTGGTTAAACTCCTGGATGTACGCTTGGATAATTTCGTCGAGGGCGGTTTCATTTTCTTGGGTATCTTCGAGCAACAATCTAACTACCTTAGATGGTTCTTGAATAATCGTGCCCGTACTGTCCTCAAATTGCCCGTTAGCCTCAAAAATGGTCAATACAGCGGGAAAACGAGGGGTAATAACGCGATCGACAAACGCTTGAAACTGTTCGTCTGAAACTTGTGTGCCACCCGCGATATTGCGCCCGAAAAAGAGATCGGTTTGAATGAATTCTGGAGTAGGATTGTTATCGATAAGATTTTCACCCGCACCAAAACCAACTTTTAATTTGTCTCGATTGTTAACTTGCAGGACATTTTTTTGATGAAACTGTTGTCGATAGGCGGTGACAATTTCTGCGATCGCGCCTTTAGTATCGATATTATCTTCAACGAAAAGCGTAACTACTTTGTTACTCTCAAACTGCCCTTTAGCATCAAAAATGGTCAATCCAGCAGGAAAACGAGGGGTAATAATGCCATCTACAAATGCTTGAAATTGTTCGTCTGATATTTGTGTGCCGTCAGGAAGGTGGCGACCGAACAATAAATCTTCTTGAATCAGCGCAGAAGCAACAGCTTGAGGGAGATCGACTGCGATCGCAACTAATACTACCGCACCCGTCACCAAAGCTCGTGCAACCTTGGCAATCAATTTTTGCATAAATTTTAGTTCTCCTTTCTCTGTCTCTATGTAGCGATCTACGATTGCTCGAAGCTAAATATGCAATCGCTCCTCAACGAAAGTTAGAGACGAATTCTAACTTTCGTCATATAGCCGGCGTTTTCCTCAACGAAAGTTAGAAATTAAGAATTAACTGTCGTAAAAACTAGAAATTAGCAGTATTAATAAAAGAAAGTTCTAAATTCAAGACCTATGGGTCTCATTATGAAATGCCAACCTAACCCCATTCGGTTGTTACTCTATACTGAATGGTTGATGCTTGCCAGTTGTGGCTCGCTCGCTGTTGTAGAAGCTTTAGAAGAAAGACACTTACCCGTCCAACACGTTCTTATCTTGACACTATTAGGCGTGATGGGGTTGAGATTGCCTAGCGGCGAAAGTTTGCTCAAATCACTTTATACCGCCTTGGAAATCGGCTTGGTTTTTTATGGGACTCTATTAGGCTATCTCCACATTCTGCCTACGTTGTACCTAATTGTCGTCATTCGCAGTTGTTTTATTTTTGACTTGCGAGGTCGATGGGCGATCGCGGCATTGTCTTTTATTCTGTTTTCTATCCATCAGGTACAATACATCAAAAACATCATTCCCCAAGTCGCGCTAGAAGCAAGACATCTCTTTTGGATGCACCAATTATCCGAACTGCTGATGTTTGTCTTGGCACTAATTTTCGTGATTCAGTTTGTCAATACCTTAATCGCCGAGCGACAAACGCGACAACAACTTGCTAGCGCTCACGAACAGTTGCAAGAATATGCCTTTCAAGTAGAAGAACTCGCCGCCGTACAAGAGCGCAATCGCATTGCTCGCGAGATTCACGATTCGCTAGGACACGCGCTGACGGCGCTCAATATTCAACTACAAACGGCTGGTAAGTTATGGCAAGTCGATTTAACAAAAGCACGGTCTTTTTTGACTCAGGCGCAACGACTCGGAGAAATCGCTATCAAAGAAGTCCGTCAATCGGTTAATGCCCTGCGAGCGGATTCTACGCCTGACGAACCCTTGGAAATGGCGATCGCGTCTTTGGTAGAAGATTTTCGTCAGGCAACTGGCGTATCGGTACAAACCGAGATCTACCTCAATGCTATATTGCCATCGCAGATTGTCAAAACTATTTATCGAATCGTTCAAGAAGCCTTGACAAATATATGCAAATATGCAGATGCAACCGAAGTACAAATTCAATTACAAACGAGCGCCCAAAAAGTTTTTTTATTAATTGAGGATAATGGCAACGGTTTTGAGGTAAGTTCTCCCAGAAAAGGGTTTGGACTCCAAGGAATGCAAGAAAGAGTAGCAGCATTACAAGGAAGCTTTTATCTAGAAAGCGAATCAGAAGAAGGCTGTCGGATTATCGTTTATATTCCGCTTGCAGAAGTTGGTTAAGGGGATTTTTTAGGGGAAAGGGGAAAATAGTTCAAAGTTCAAAGTTCAAAAAGTAAAGGGGAAAGGGGAAAACTTTCATCATAATCGCTTGCAGAGCGTGCGCGTCCCAATCCAAAATCCAAAATCTAAAATCCAAAATGGTATTATGATTCGCCTGTTACTCGTTGACGACCAAAGCTTGATCCGCCAAGGGTTGAAAGCTATGCTAGAGCTAGAGCCTGACTTAGATATCATCGGAATGGCTGACAATGGCGAAAGCGCGCTCGAACAGGTTGCTGCTTTGCATCCCGATGTTATTCTAATGGACGTGCGAATGCCTGTCATGGACGGTCGAGAAGCCACGCGATCGATTTGCCAGCAGTTTCCAGAGGCTAAGGTTTTGGTTCTGAGTACCTTTGACGACGATGGCTATATTGCTGACTCGATTCGTGCGGGTGCGAAAGGCTATTTACTCAAAGATATGCCTTCTGAAGAACTCGCTCAAGCAATTCGATTCGTTTATCGCGGTTATACGCAGATGGGGCCTGGATTGATGGAAAAACTCATTGCTAGTACGATGAGTCCGCCAAAACAACAGCAAGAACCCGATCCTATCGATTTAAGTCAGTTAACGCCAAGAGAACGAGAAGTTCTAGCTGCGATCGCGCTCGGTCAAACCAATCGGGAAATTGCCCAACAACTCTATATTACCGAAGGAACGGTTAAAACCCACGTCACCCATTTACTCAACCGTCTCAACCTTCGCAACCGCGCTCAATTAGCCATTTACGCTCACTCGGTTTTTCCCGTTTCTAATTAGAGTGATTGGGGATTGGTGAATGGGGAAAGTCGTTCATTCGTTGGCGAAGCCCGTCCCTTGGACGTAAGTCGAAAGTCGGAAGTACGGAACAAGAAAGGACATTTACTTTGAACTTTTTTTTTGAACTTTTTTTTTGAACTTTGAACTTTGAACTCTAATCACTGATCGCTGGTCACTGAAAAAGCAACCTTATTCCAGTCAGGTCTGAGTGTTTTAGCATGACGCAGATAGAGATGACACATTTCTGCTTGCGGTTTAGGCGTGTTGATGTGAATGAGGACTCGAATGCAGTATTTGATACTTCCTTCGACGTGCATTTGTTGTACGTCTAAAAGAGGAACATTATCCCAGTGAGGGCGTTCTCTAGCGATCGCAGCCGGAAAAATCGCATCGAGATCTCGCGTTGTCGTAAAAATAACGCTGGCAATATCTTCTGGATCGAGTTGGTTGTGCGTTTCGAT